>JAGOPQ010000015.1 GCA_017991915.1 Minisyncoccota bacterium
TGTTGCTGGGGTCGCCACCGACAGTGGCGTAGTACGTGCCCAGTCCGTCCGTAGTGGTCGGAGGGTTGCTATACCTCCCGGTCGCCGTGAGGCCGATGGTGACCCCACCGAAGGTGGAGCACATGACCTGGCTGTACGGGATGCCAGTACCACCGAAGGTGGCCTGGGGCAAGGAGCAGGGCGAGCCTTGCGCCTTGAGTGGCGCGGCGACGACGAGGAACAGGGCGAAAAGCCAGTTGAGCAAACGATAGCGCATGGGAGTATACTCCTGTGGTAATGGTGTTCTCTCTCCCAACCCGAAGTGGCTAGGAGGTCCTGAAATTCACCCAAGGGGCGAATATTTAGGCCTTATTTGTGTTGGTTGAAGCTATCGAAGAACCGCTTGTTACTAGCCGAACCCTAACATTTTTCAACTTAAATGTCAAGGTCTAGGTAGACAAACAGAAAACCCGCCTCGCAACTCACGAGACTGATCGTCTGTTGTTGCAAAAGCGGGTTGTGATTGTGATTGTCTACCCCATGGTGATGTTGAAGAGGTAGAGAAACACTCTTACCATGACCGCGATACCTGAGAATATCGCCGTGACTCCCAGCATCGTGATGAAGGTGTTTTCAATCCCCATGAAGAAGTTGAGTGTGATGTAGGACAAGCCAGAGGCGAGATACATCACAGCAAAAGTTTGGAAATTCTTCGTGAAGAACGACACCATGGTCAGCCTCCCTTGGGAGTGATAGCAGCGATGTTCATCTGTATAGCCCAGATCAAGAACCCGGCTGCAATGACGGCTCCGACACCCAACACTGCAGCCATTGTGTTGGAAAAGCCATGATCACCACCGTCGGGATCCTTTGCTGTGACGTAGCTAGCCGCGCCAAGCACTGGGATCAGCAAGAACCAGAGTGGCCAGCACTTCATGACAAAGACGGTAAAAGTCATATAGCATTCCTCGCGTGGGTGATGTGTCAGGATTCTTCGCCGTTGGAACTGAGGAGGGACAACCAGAAGCGGAAGTCTTCCTCAAACTCATCCGAGCCGATCGGGGCCGGAGTGACGTCGTATTCCTTGCAGTACGCAAGGTACTTCTCAACCATCTCGCTGTGGCTCGGCTGTTGTGCGGGCTGGAAGCCCGGCACGTTCGGGCTGAACATAGACATAAGGTGCTATTCCTGTGAAAGGGTTCTAGATTAAATTACAATTTTTTATGAAAAGTGTCAATATTTAATTTGAGACTTGGAAATATTTTGGTGAGCCGTTCCATCCATCTGCAGGCATAGCTAAGACCCCAGTTCCCCCTCCGGCTGTTGGAGTAGATAAGCTAGGGAGAGTAACTGCTTCGTTCACATTTTCTAGATTTGCATAAATTGCACACTTCCCGTTTGTATTCACAATATACATATACCGTGTAGCTGTGCCTGATGGAGCAGAAGGATCTTTGGGTACTTGGGATACATAGCTAGCGTATTGCGGGTTTGCGGTGACAAATTCATTTATGACATCGGCTATGTCGTAGGTGCCAGCACCAGCAGTGGGTAGATAGCATGAAGCAGTGACGAGCCGGCCCACTCCGGAAATCTCGGCTTTTCTTTTCGCATCGCGAGCTTTGGATCGTACTCCGCCGAGTGAAGATAAAATAATTGAACTCAAAATACCAATGATGGCTATGACCACCAGAAGCTCTATCAATGAAAATCCTTTTTGAGTTTTATTTATTGTTTTTAACATCATTTTTGATTAGTTTTACTATTTCAGGAAACTTGGAAACTTTAAAGTGTCCATTTTTACTCTTGTAAATGATTATCCTGGCTTTAGGAAGCTTGGCTCTGTATTTTTCGGCATGGCTGACTGGCACCACGTCGTCATCCTTGGAGAACATCAGATATAAGTTCTTTGAGTTCTCTTCTAGTTTGCTCAAGTTAGAGCCTAGCTTAAAGCCACCAACTAAATCCTCTGTGGGTATTGTGTCATCAAATGGTGGACAGACAAGATAAGTAGATAGTATTTTCTTTGGAAATTTATTTTCTGAAAGATATTTAGCGAGAAATATTCCGCCCAACGAAGAACCGATCAATATTACTCCATCATTTAAATAAGGTATAAACCTCTCGAAATATATTTTCCAATCCGAATATAAAGCATTATCTTGCTGTGGCATACGTGGCAGAATTGTTTCATAATGGCTTCCGAGCTTGCTTGTGAGATAGTCTGCGCTCCAATATATTTTTTTTGAAAGTGAAATATTTCTTGTTTTTAAATAATGTAAATAATCCTTACGGTTTTTAAAAGTCATTCCTCCATGTATTATAAAAACTTGAGTTTTTTGTTTCATATTATTAATAGAAATTATATCAGTTATGTCCCTAAAAAAGAAAATTCTCAAGATTTTTCCACCCCTAGACAACTTCTTTGAAACATTGCATGGAGGATATTTTTTTGCTAGCATTTAACAAAAGGTACCATAACCATTTATGTGCTTTAGGCACGAAAGGATAGGTGAGTAAAATGGGATTCTGGAGCGACATTGTGGACAATATCGCCAGTGCGGCAGACAAGCGTACAGAAGCACAGAAGGAGTCTGATCGCAGAGAGGGCGATCGTATCGGTCGCGCCATTGAATCTAATGCGCCTTATCTCAAGGGCGCAAGGGAGGCAATGGAAGCAATCGGACGAGGCGAGATGGATCTGGAACAGATCGCCCGCGAACGTCGCGAAGCAAGGGAAGAAGAGGAGCGCAACAGGGGCACCTAGTTCCCCATCTCCGCCCGATAGAGCCGCTTGACTCTAGTCGGGCGGTTCTATTTCTTGAACTCTACTAAGAGTAATCTAACTTCTCCAAATCCACTATTCTCAGCTGTGTGCTCTGTTTCTGGTCGGTCTATGACTTGTCCTGGGGTTATTTCTATCTCTCCACTAGAGCCATCTACATTTGTGTATCGCATTTTAGAGCCAGCCAGAACATAACACATACTGCGTGGGTGCCAATGTTGCGCAGTCTTGTATCCTGATGGAAGTTTAATATTTAAAACACGAACAACATCATTTTCAAAAATAATGGTGTGGACTTCACGCGCATTAGCCATGGCATCGTTTTCGTGTTCTAGAAACATATAGACATTGTATCAAATCCACCCAAAAAGAATCATGGGGAAAATTATTCTTCTTTCTTGGGGATACCCCATTGCCAGCGAGGCTTTTCTCCTTTTTTATAACAAATAAAAATTAGCACAGCCATCAAAATAATTGTTTGCGGGATAAAGTTTATCAAAATGTCACTTTCGGAATATGAATAGGATTCAATTCGATTGAAATTCAAAACCATCAAGAGAATAAATACACCCATGGTCAGCCAGCCTTGCCATGTGACAGGAGTCCAGCCCCAGCCATAAATTTTGCGCTTAAACCAATATCCCTCGGGATTATCATTTATATACTCCATATATTCTTTAAACATATATTAAGTATATCAAATTTACGTCTGTTTATTTGGTTAGTGGAAATTCAGCCACCACTTCATACTCATACACGGGTGGCTTTTGGTCGGGTAGTTCTTCTTCAAATTTTTTCCTTTGTACTAGATATGAATTTGTTCCTTGGGTGATCTTGAAATGATATCCGAGTCCTGCACCATAACATTGAATATCTGTTGAGTTCGGCACACTATCTGTGCTGGAATCTGGCAATTCATTGCAAGAACTAGGTGTGGTGTCTACTAATTTATTTTCCATCATCCCATCTAAATATTTTATTTCTAGAAAAATATTTGTGTTTGGAATGCCATCTAGATTTAATGAATCGCTTTTTTCAAAATTCCACGTAAATGTGGAAGCTGCGGACGGCACCACTTCTTCTGTATTAGAAAAATATGATTTGTATCCCCAAACTATGCCAGCTAGTATGAGCAATATGCTGAGGACAAGAGCTCTACCCATGAAAAATTTTCGTAGTGTTATCATTGCTACAGTATAGCAAATTTACATTCTTCTTGAATCATAAGCCCAATGCAAAAGTGCTTGTCTTTGTCGGGGACGACAAAAAATATCTCCAGCTCGGCAATTATTTTTTATCTGGGTTATGTGTCTGCGCATGGCTAGCCACCTCTTTATCTGCCTCTCATCATCAGCCGTCCGGCGCCCCATGTAGTATCGGCAATACCATTCAAACCAGCCACGTGGATCTTGAGGATTGATCCAGCCTTTGGCTTGCCATACAGAAAGTGGCTGGCTAGCATTTACTCCAAAAAAGTTCAGCTCTTTGTGGCGCTTTCCATCCGGAGATAGTTTCGCTTTTGTGAACCAAGCTTTGGGAAATTCTTTTGGTGTATCCGAGAAATATAATCCACCAAAAATCCCAAGCTCCAGCATTTCCCTTGGAGTCAGGTCTGGCTTGAATCGTGGATCAAAATTTTTTCCTATTGGAGCTTTTTTAAACATAACTATTTGCTGGGATACGAAGGGCACAAGATTCAACTTATCCTCAAAGCTGGGAGACCTGGATTCGAACCAAGATAACCTCCTTCAAAGGGAGGTGTCCTACCATTAGACGATCTCCCAGCTCTACGGACAAGCTATTTTTTGTTGACAATTTTTTCAGAAATTCCTTCTGACCACCCAGCAACCTTACGGACCAATTCTGAACTTTCCTTCACTTTAATTTTCAAAAGCCCATTATACCCCTCCTTCGTGTTTCTACGATTAGTCTTTAATTTACTTTTTTTCCAGTAAACACTTTTGAACCTGTCCACTGGAAAACCCGTAACTCGAGACCAATATTTCCTGACCTCCTCAACCCGGCACTCGTGAGTCTTGTGAAGAAATATATTGAAGATTAACATATTTCGCTTAATTTTGCACACCTTTAAAAGCCACACCAGCATCACTTGAATCATTTTTGAATCCATATTGGAAAAAGCAAAAGTAGAGCCCGGGTGGTATTCTTTTTCTTTAGAACCCTCAGCCCAGTACAAAATCACCCCAATTAGGAATAATTCTCTCTGTGAAATAGAAGATATTTTTGATTTTGCTTGAGATATCAGCTGTGCCTGTTTTTCTATTCGTTGCTTTTTCTTTGCCTGTCCACCACGAAGAGACGCTAGTCTTTTGTTCTCTGAAAATATCTGTTTCTCTGGCAATGAAAGCTTGGCATTTTTAAGCCATATACCAAGAGTGGATTTTGCGACTGGAATTATCTTTAAAATTTCAGTGTAAGTTTTACCCTGTTTGCGCAATACGATAGCTTTTTTCTCTTCCTCGATTTTTCTTATCATAGGTAGGATAGTGGTATTATACCACCTTACCTATACACGATACAATTATTTTTGCGCAATTAGTTCAATCAACGCCATCTCAAGTGGCAATGAAGACACAAAAGCCCGGTCTATGTTTTGATACGCTTCAAGTAGTACAGACAAGCTAGCGGATCGGAGCATGCCGGATTTATCTTCTTTTACGAGTCCTTTCAAAAATTCCAAGTCACTCTCGTTTAGATCCCCCGCCATTTCGGCTTCAAGTTTTGGTGCATAACGCAAGATCATGGCTACGCGGAACTTCTCTATTATCAGGCGAAGGAATAATTTCATATCCAAATTTTCCATGGAAGCTTTTTTGATAGCGGTGATGCCTTGCTCTAAATCTTTCATGGTTATGGCGGTTATGACATCGTTTACCAATGTGGTTTTTGGTGCGCCAGTAATCTTCTCCACCTCTTCAATCTTTATTTTCTTGTCTTTGCTGAAGTTTAGAACCTTTTGCAGTACACCCAGTGCATCACGGAATGATCCATCCGCTAGAATGGTCAGAAGTTCAGCTGAACCTTTGTCGAGTGTGTAGCCTTCTTTTTTGGCTACGTCTTCTAGCATCTTTTTACAAACTGCATCAGAGGCTTTCTTGAAAGTAAATATCTGACATCGAGAAATGATAGTTTCTGGAACTTTGTCTAACTCGGTAGTAGCGAGAATAAATATGACATGTTTTGGTGGCTCTTCTAGAGTTTTGAGTAAGGCGCCCCAAGCATCCTTGGACAGCATGTGCACCTCGTCAATAATATAAATTTTGAATTTAGAATCAAAAGGAAGTACTCGGGTACCATCGCGAAGTTCGCGAATGTCGTCGATGCCTCGATTTGAAGCAGCGTCTATCTCATATAAATCATTTGCTGATACGCCGATTTCGTTTGCGAATATTCTGGCTACGGAAGTCTTACCAGTACCACGTGAGCCCACAAATAAATATGCGTGGGAAACTTTGTTTGATTCAATAGAGCTTTCTAGGACATCCACAATGTGGTCTTGCCCCACCACATCTTTCCATTTGGTTGGTCTATATTTACGGTATAAAGCTAAATCGTGCATGGATGTATTGTAGCAGAAAAATATTAAATTTAAAGCGAAACGACGACACCATCTCAGAGAGTTAGTGCCGTCGGATCGTTGTAGCATGGGAGATGGTTCAGGAGGGGGTATTCCCACTTCGCCCAATTGCTGGGCCGCCGACGCGGAAAGCGCCATGGCCCAAGTTACTGGGGTCCATCATCTCGGTGCGTGAGCTGAAGACGCTGCCCATCGGACGATACGTACGAGTTTCGTCTGATGGACGACCAGTGATGTGCGCCATCGCATCTTCACTGGATGGGGGTGGATCATCTGATCCCATGATGTCCCCGTGTTCGCTCTTCCTCATCGCTTCCTCCGGGCCGCGAGACCCTAATGAAATGTAACCTACCAACTACAACGTTGATTATTTATCCCTGCAAGGTACAACATCTACCTGTATCTGTCAATTATACCTCTAATTGAAGTAAAAGTCAATTTGTTGAAGATTCAACCATAAAATTCAAGGTTATTTTCTCGATTTCCCTTACGTCTTTGGCTTCCATGAGTTTGACCCGTAGCTCCTTGGCTCCTTCAAAGTTGTTTACATAGGCCTTGTAGTGTTTTTTCATTATGGCAAAATTTTTATGCCCTCCGAGTACTTTTTCAAAAAGTTTGGTGTGCTCTATCATCACTCCTAGTTTTTCCTTTAAGTTTGGAGTCTTGCCGGTAAACAACCATGGATTACCAAAGATTGCTCGTCCAAGCATGACACCATCGCAACTAGTTTCCCACACTTTCTTTTTTGCATCTTCCAGATCAAGTGCATCACCATTTCCAAAAATCAAAGTATCTTTACCCATTTCATTTCGAATCTCGACTATACGCTTCATCACATCCCAATGCGCGGGCACGTTGGACATTTCCTTTCTGGTTCGCAAGTGGACTGTGAGAACCGCCACATCTTCTGCCAAGATAGCTGGTATCCATGTTTCAATTTCATTTTTGTTGTAACCAATTCTGGTTTTTACGGAGATGGGTATATTCGGCGCACCAGCTTTGGCGGCACGAATGACTTCTTTGGCTAGTTGTGGATCCTTCATCATAGATGCTCCAGCACATTGTTTCTCGATACTTTTGTCAGGGCAACCCATGTTTATATCTACACCATCAAAGCCAAGCTCTTCACACAGCGCTGCAGCAGTCTTTATATTCTCTGGTTTGCCACCAAATATTTGCGCAACAATCGGATGCTCGGCCTTGTCGTATTTCAAATCAATCAAAAGCTTCTCGCGAGCTACTGGGTGTGCTAGCCCATCCGCAGACACGAACTCAGTCCAAAATACATCCGGTTTGCCGTACTTGTTTATGATTTCTCGAAAGACGCAGTCGGTGACATCGGCCATAGGAGCCAATACAAAAATAGGTTTCTTTAATTTTAACCAGAAGTTGGTCATGTTTTATTGGGTAAACTTGTAGTAAACCTTGTTGCCGTATCTTAGATCAATGTGTACTAGTTTGGCAAACTTTTTCTTGAAGTCAGTTTGAAGTGGTTCAGTAGACAGAGCGGTCTGTAGATTTTCCGCCATCTTCTCCACATTGGTATTTGGTGGAAAAATAATTTTAGGTTTGCTTGGAAAAGGAATGTTTGAGGAAAAATATAGTTCAATATCTCCATCTGGTTTTATAAAATATGCTGACGTTTTTATTCCCATGCCATTTGTGGCTTCTCTGAGCGAGATGAGCTTGTTGAATAAATCTGGAAAATATGACATACCCAATGGCACGTCCACATCTTTACTAACCTGTCCAAAGAATTTAAAAAACACATCTCCAGAGAAATATGGTGCTTCGCCAAATATGTAGCCGTCTTTGTCCATAAAGTAACACTTGTCTTCGCTAGTACCCAAAGCTGGGTCATTGCCACACCAAGTGTAGGCACCTTCCCTTTCTTTGAAGTTTACGGTGAGTTTGTTTACTCCAGTCAGCCGTATGGATAGATCTTTCATTATCTTAAAATCATTCTGTAAATCTTTCTCTATGCCACCTTTGGGATAAATCAAGAAATTGGACTTTGGAAAAACCCATAAATAATTACCAGAAATTTCTTTCTCGACGAATTCTTGTATAACCTTGGAATCTGTCACCACGTTTCCGGAGACTTCTACTTGCTTGATATTCAGCTTACTCCAACGAGAAAGTGCGCCGAGCGCAACAAATACAAACACAAAAAGGGCGATGAATATAAATATTTTTCTTTTTTGAGCTTCGCGCTTTTTCTTTTTAGCTTCCGTCAGATAATGAGAGCTTGATACGAGCTTCTTGCGCATAGTATTTTACTTTATGAATTCTTTACCACCCATGTATTTACGTAGAACTTCTGGAATTTTGATAGAGCCATCTGCTTGCTGATTGTTTTCAATCATAGATACGAGAATTCTAGGAGTCGGTATGGCTGTGCAGTTTAATGAGTGCGCGTAATGCATCTTGCCTTCTTCGTCTTTATAACGAATACCAAAACGGCGAGTTTGAAAATCATGGAAATAAGACGCGGAAGAAATTTCGCGGTAAGTATTTTCTTTTGGCACCCAGAGCTCAATGTCATATTTCTTTACTTGTCCTAGGCCTAAGTCAGCTCCACAGTTTATAACTGTATGATATGGAATACCTAAAGTTTCAATAAATTCTTCTGTATTGCGATTTATTTCTTCGTGTAGTTTGACGGAAGTTTCGTGATTGGCTTCACAAAGAACCACTTGTTCCATTTTGTAAAATTCGTGAACTCGAATCAAACCTTTGACATCTTTACCATGACTTCCCGCTTCACGACGAAAACATGGGGAGAATCCCAAGTATTTAATCGGAAACGTGTTTCTATCTAGAACTTCACCAGCGTGCATACCCATGAGTGGTACCTCAGCAGTACCGGCCAACGCGTCACCATCTTGAGTCATATAGTAGTCTTCTACGTCGCCCGGTAGGTGTCCGGTGCCGTATAGATTTTGTTTGCGGACAATAACTGGAGGAATTATCGGAGAGAATCCTTTGTCGCCAAAGAAATCCATAGCGTAGTTCCAAATAGCAAAGCAAAGTCGTGCACCGTCATTGGTCAAGAAATATCCACGAAAGCCGTGAACTTTTGTTCCTCTTTCAAAGTCCACCATCTTGAGCGCATTCATTATCTCTACATGGTCTTTGAGTGTGCCGTTGTCTAGCAACTTTTCACCCCAGGCTTTTACTTCTTGGTTTTCTTTATCACTGTCGCCATCTGGTACAGATATATCTGGGACGTTTGGCACTTGAAGCATCATCTTCTGCCATTCCTCTGTAATATTTTTTAACTTTTCTTCTCGAGTCTTGATGTCTGCTTTGACTCCACCCATCTCTTGTATGAGTTGGGCTTTGAGAGTAGCGTCTTGGTTGCGAACAATGTCATTGGAAACCTTGTTCACTTCTGCGCGCAGTTCCTCGATGGCTTTGAGTTCAGACAGGCGTTCATCGTCTAGAGATATAAGTTTGGAGATATCAATATCCACGTGCTTTTTCTTGGCACCGAGCTCCACTATTTCTTTGTTATCCCGAATAAACTTGATATCTAACATAATAGAGATATTATATAGTATATTGATAAAAATATGAAGTTTAAGCTAAAAATTTTAGAGAATAAAGCTATTCCGAAAGATTTACTTGAAATTCCTCAACCACCGAAGAAACTTTATTTGGCAGGCGAGCTTCCTCCGGAAGGAACTGTGTACTTGGCTGTAGTTGGTTCTAGAAAATGTACTACGTATGGCAAAGATGCGGTGAAGAAATTAATTTCTGGATTGCGAGGCTACCCCATAGCGATAGTCTCTGGACTAGCAGTGGGCATAGATGCACTTTCACATGAAGCTGCGCTCGATGCAGGCCTCTACGCGGTAGCCTTTCCTGGTTCGGGCTTATCTGAAGAAGCTTTCTTTCCACCGACATCTTGGAAGCTCGCCGAGAAAATAGTGGAGAGTGGTGGATGTCTGATTTCAGAATTTGAACCGGACTTTAAGGCACAGTATTATACTTTCCCAATGCGAAATCGGTTGGTGGCTGGTATTTCCAAAGCTGCTCTTATAATAGAAGCGCAAGAAAAGTCTGGAACCTTGATCACCGCTCGCATGGCGCTAGACTACAATAAAGATGTCTTGGCGGTGCCTGGAAATATAGGTTCAGATTTTTCCAAGGGTACAAATAAGCTGATTCGGAATGGAGCAACACCAATAACTTCATCCGAAGATATTTTGGAAGCTTTGGGGTTTAAGGTTGACCAAGAAAGTAAACAAAAAACTCTATTTGATGATGCCTTGCCCGAAGAAAAAGCAGTTTTGGAAATTCTCCGAGAACCCCAACCACGGGATGATTTAATCAGGATGATGAAGTGTGGCACAGCTGAAGCCAATGCTCTACTGTCAGTGATGGAAATAAAAGGATTAATCAAAGAAGAACTGGGAGAAATCCGCGCATCTTTTTAAACCACAAGTTTGCCAAAAAATTAAGTTTCGTGTAATACTTACGAAACATGAAGTTGTTAATTGTAGAAAGTCCGTCGAAAGCAAAGACCATTGAGAAATATCTCGAGGGCGCTTTTACTGTGCGCGCTTCTGTCGGACATGTGCGCGATTTACCAAAATCAAACAAGCAAGCTATAGACATAGAAGGTGGCTTTATACCGCACTATGAAATTTCCAAAGGCAAAGAAAAAGTAGTCGCCGAGTTGCGAACTCTGGCTCACAAAGCTACATCTATCATGCTCGCTACCGACCCTGACCGAGAAGGTGAAGCGATAGCTTGGCACATAGAACAGATTCTAAATGAAGATAAAAAAGTAAAAGCACCAATCAAGCGTGTGGCTTTTCATGAAATTACCAAAGAAGCAGTAGAAGAAGCGCTGACCCATCCTCGTGAGATAGATATGGATTTACGTAAAGCCCAGGAAGCGCGCAGAGTGCTCGACCGACTCGTGGGCTACGACCTGTCCGGTCTTATTTGGAAGAAGGTTCGCTATGGCTTGTCTGCAGGACGTGTGCAATCCCCTGCACTCCGCATAATAATGGAACGTGAAAGAGAGATACGTGCATTCGTACCAGAAAAATATTGGAGGCTGTTTGGATTGTTTGAAACTCCTAAAAAAGATCAGCTGACACTTGAATGCAACGAAGAACCAAGAGATGAGAAGCTCGTAAATAAAATATTGACCGAGGGTAAGAAAGGAACTTGGATTATTGAAGGTGTAAAAGAATCTGAACAGAAAAGATCTCCACGTGCTCCTTTTACCACATCGACACTCCAACAAACCGCGAGCTCAAGACTCGGCTATTCCCCTTCACGAACCATGCAACTGGCTCAAAAACTATATGAAGCCGGACATATTACTTATATGCGTACCGATAGTACAAACCTAGGTGCCGCAGCCCAGACACAAATATTATCTTTTGTGGAGAAAAAATACGGCAAAGAGTATGTAGAAGCTAGAACATACAAAACTAAATCCAAGAATGCTCAAGAAGCCCACGAAGCTATTCGTCCTACACATATAGAGCACATGACTGCTGGTACTGAAGAGCAAGAGCGTCTATATAAACTCATCTGGGAACGCGCAGTGTCTTCTCAAATGACAGATGCGAAATTGTTGAAGACAAAAATATCTGCTGTTATCAAGGACCACAAAGAACTGCCAGCTTTTTCCGCAAATGGCTCTAGATTACTCTTCCCAGGATGGTTGAAGGTGGATTCAGATGCACGTGGAGATGATGTAGAGCTACCAATATGCAAAGAAGGTGAAGAATTGAAATTGCTAGATCTAACCAGTGAAGAAAAATTTACTGAACCACCAGGTAGATATAGTGAAGCAGGACTGGTGAAGGAATTGGAGAGTCGTGGAATCGGACGACCTTCTACTTATGCGGCAATCATGCGCACCATAGAAGATCGTGGTTATGTAAAGAAAGAAGGCAAGACATTGTTCCCTACTGATACTGGCGAAGTGGTGTCTGATTTCTTGGAGAAGCATTTTGCTAATTATATTTCCGATACCTTTACCGCAGAGATGGAAGATGAGCTGGATGAAATATCCCGCGGTGAGAGAGATTATGCAAAAACTCTTAAAGAATTCTATGTGCCCTTTTTGAAAGAAGTAAAAGCTAAAGATAAACTAGAAAAAGCAACCAACTTGGGTGAAGCCCCTGACAATATAAAGTGTCCAAAGTGTGGTAGTTCGATGATCATCAAGCTATCTAGAGCTGGTAAATTCTATTCTTGCTCTAAATATCCGGATTGTGATGGGGCACTCATGTTAGACGGTACAGAACTCCAAGGCCCAAAAGAAACTGGCGAGCCTTGCCCAGAATGCGGTGATAAAAAAGGAAAGTCCGGCGGTGGTAAGCTCATCGTACGTGAACGCCGTGATGGTACTGGCACATTTATCTCTTGCTCTCGTTATCCAAAATGTAAATTTATAAAAAGCGACGAAGCAGACGAAGCCAAAAAAAGAACTGGAGTCATGTGTCCGGACTGTAAAACTGGAGACATCACAGAACGTCGCGGACGATTCGGCTTGTTTTATTCTTGCTCTAATTATCCGAAATGTAGATTTGCTATCAAAGCCAAGCCAACCGGAAATATCTGCAAAGAATGCGGAAGTTTGATGATGGAAGGAACAAAAACTATTCCAGAACGTTGCTCAAATAAAACTTGTCCGATGCACAACCCTCACAAAATAAAAAAGATTGAAGATTAAAAATCTTGCAATTATCTTCTAATATATAGATAATATATAAATGGAAGATATTAAAGACATTCTTGCCCTCACTCCTGGTGGAGCAACTCCAAAAGACGAAGAACTGATAAGTAAAGCTTATGAGTTTGCTAGAAACGCGCACGAAGGACAGAAAAGGATGAGCGGTGAGCCGTACTTTATACACGTAGTAGAAACAGCCAAGAATTTGGCTAAGCTCGGCATGGATGCCAAAACTATCGCCGCTGGACTTCTCCACGATGTACTTGAAGACACACAGATTACCGAAGCAGAGATGGAAAAAGAATTTGGTCCAGAGATTGTTTTCCTAGTGAACGGAGTGACCAAGCTCGGAACTCTAAAATACCGCGGTGATGAACGCCACGTAGAGAGTTTGCGTAAATTCTTCATCGCCATGGCGAACGATCTACGAGTGGTGATGATAAAGTTTGCAGATAGACTACATAACTTGAGCACACTACAACACGTACGTGAAGATAAAAGAAAAAGAATAGCTATGGAGTCTATCGAAGTATATGCACCACTAGCCAACCGACTCGGTATGGGTAAATTGAAGGGCGAGATAGAAGACGCTGCTTTCCCATATGCTTATCCAGAAGAATTTGCTCAAACTGAAGAAATAATCAAAGAAAAAGAAAACTTATATCGAAAGAATTTACTCGAGGTTCGAGAAAAACTGGAGAAAGAGTTGAAAAAGAATCACGTCAAAGTCATTGAGATAGATGACCGCATGAAGCACAAGTATAGTCTATGGAAAAAACTAGTAAAGTACGACATGGACATCGAAAAGATTTACGATATTGTGGCTATGCGTGTGGTGACTGAAAGCGTAGAAGAATGTTATAGAATTTTGGGTATCATCCACTCAATCTGGAAACCACTCCCAGGTAGAATCAAAGACTACATTGCCCTACCGAAACCAAACGGATACCGATCTATACACACC
>JAGOPQ010000016.1 GCA_017991915.1 Minisyncoccota bacterium
TGATGCATGGCCGTCGTCAGTTCGTGGTTTGAATTGTACCCTTAAGTGGGCTAACGAACGCAACCCTCGTTGTGTGTTACAAGTGTCACACGAGACCGCCCCCGCCAAAGCGCACGAAGTGCGCAGGCTCTAGGAAACTAGGCTTTAGGCTTTAGCAAAATATAAATTGCTAGCGCCTAGTGCCTAACGCCTAATGCCTGCGAAGTAACTTCGCGAATTTCGGCGGGGGAGGAAGGAGAGGATGACGCCAGGTCAGCATGTCCCTTGATACCCTGGGCTACACACATAATACAATGGCCGTTACAACGCGCAGCGACGAGGCGACTCTGAGCTAATCGTCCAAAAGCGGCCTAAGTTCGGATTGGAGTCTGCAACTCGACTCCATGAAGCTGGAATTGCTAGTAATCACAGGTCAGCTAAACTGTGGTGAATACGTTCTCAAGTCTTGTACTCACCGCCCGTCAAGTCAAGGGAGCCGGGAGTACCCGAAGTATCCGCATAAGCGGGTCCTAAGGTAAGCTCGGTGACAGGGACTAAGTCGTAACAAGGCACGGCTAGCGGAAGCTGGTCGTGGATTAATTCAATTTGAAACCTGTCCCGCCTGTAATTTATTACAGCCGAAGAATCGCTCTCAAGTGATTCTTGATCTCGCCCCGCGAGATTGGACTAATTGAGTCGGTATTGTGTAGCTCAATTGACTACACAATAGTTTGCTTGAACTTAAAACAAAATGACGATGTGGAATAGACACATAAAATAAAAAAGCGGAACGAAACAAAACAAACAACAGCAAACCCGAAAGGGAGAACTCAAAACACCTCGCATATGCGGGGTGTTTTTTGTTATACTTTAGGTATGCGAATCGGCGTACTGCGAGGGGGAACAGATGAGAATTATGAGAACTCTGTAAAAGAAGGAGGGGATTTTATTTCCTTTGTTTTTGATCGAATGTCTTCGGCTTATAAAACCGTAGATATTTTTATTGATAGGGCGGGAGTCTGGCACATATCAGGACTTCCTGTAAAGCCAGCAGACATTGCCCACAAAGTGGATATAGTTTGGAACTTTGCTGAACCTAGTACTTCTTCGGTTATTAATAATTTTTCTATACCGCAGATTACGCAAAGCCATTTCCATTCATCTATTAAAAACAGTCGCGAAATGCTCCGCGAACATATGAAGAGTGCGGGTATTGCTATGCCAAGATCCATGGTGTTGCCCGCATACCAAGAAGATCTAGACGGTCCACGTGAAAGATACGCCATAAAAAAAGCCAAAGAAGTTCACGCGAAATTTGGTGCGCCGTGGATAATAAAATCTTTTACTCCGAACAAGAATATGGGTATACACTTAGCAAAAACCTTCGGTGAGCTAGCGGGGGCGATAGAGGATGGGGTCAATCAAGGTAATAGTATTTTGGTGGAAGAATTTATCGCTGGCAAGCCAGGAGCCATGCACACAGTGGGTGGTTTTAGAAATGAGGATGTCTATATTTTTCCACTGGGCAAGGATTTTACCAGTGAAGAGAAAGCAAAGATTGCTGAAGTGGCTAGAATTTTACACAACCACCTAGGGGTGAAGCATTATTTAAAGACAGACTTTATTTGGCACCCTAAAAGAGGATTTTTCTTGAACGAGGTTTATTTTACACCGGATGTTCGTGAAGATTCTCATTTAGATCAAGCTGGATCTTCTGTCGGTGCATCTATGAGCCACATAATTGAGCACATTTTAGAGCAGGCAATGTAAATTTATGAAAGAGAGATTTTACCCAGAAGAGATCACAAAAGACCCCATTGCTCCAAAGGTAGAGCATTTCCATCCAGTAAAAGATGGCAGGGATCGCTTTGGTAATAGAATTTTTTATTCTCCAGAGCTTGCCTATGATGATAGAGATGGACAACGCACAAAAGCCGCACTTCTTGTTTCTAAAGAGGGTGAAGAGTTCATTAAAACAAATAAAGGAATTTTAAAAGATATAGCACAAGGACTCGCCACGATTGAAACTTCTGGTAAAGTTCAGCCAGAACGTCGTGCAGATCTGAGCCAAGGGCGTACTTTGGATTTTATAACTCAAGGAGGCCAGTCTCGCTTCTATATGCTAAAAGTTGATGGTAAGAAATACGCTATAAAGACGCATCACACTCCTCGAGTTGAGTTATTGGATCAGCCTTACATTAATGAGATGCTCCAAACCCAATCCATGGCAGTAGATCTTAAAGAAAAACTTGCTGCATTGAAAGTAAGGTTCTCAACTTTTTTATTTGCGAGTGGACAGGTTTCCTGCACTTTATACGAAGAGGGTCATCGGCCCGACGAAAATGCCAGTGCGACCTTGGCAGCACTTGTTGATATTGCCGAAGAATATACGTTCGAACGCTCGGAAGATCCTCTTTGGCACAATATAAACATAGATGGACTTGATTTATCATTCTCCACAGATACAGATGGTAGAAATTTTAAACAAAAGCCCGATGGTTCGCTCGTCTGGGTTGACCCTTTTTTTGTGTAGTTATGTGGCTTTAAAACTAGAAAAAATCTTGCCACAATATTTGTGCTATAATATTTAAGTTGAATTATTTTTATCTGTGGCGGGTGATCGCACTCACATAGGCACATATGTTGGAGGTTAGCCACCACCTGCCTCAAATGAAAATAATTTTTTAAACAACGTCATCAAAAGTGACGTTGTTTTTATTTTTTATTATTTATTTATAAATTTTATTTTTTCTTTGCGCGTAAAAATAAAAAGTTATCCACAGTTTGTGTGAAAAAGTATTGTAATTAGTTTTGATATGCGAGATAATTAATATGTTAGTGCAATAAAAATCCTAGGTCGTTTTATTGCAAACTATTTTAATAGTTAATAAAAAAAATATTATGGCAGCAAAAAAGAAGGCAAAGAAGGCAGTTAAAAAGACTACCAAGAAGGCCGCAAAGAAGGGAAAGAAGCGAGCTTAGTTCGCTTTGTCTCACTAAGAAAAAACTCACCGCAAAACGGGGAGTTTTTTCTTTTTTATGCTAAAATAGTCGGATGGGAATTTTAAGTAAAGTATTCGGTGATGAGAGCTCTAAATTCGTCGGAGACACCAAGAAAATAGTGGAAAAAATAGGCGCCCTAGAGGCGGAGATGTCCCTTTTAAAGGATGCGGATTTTCCCAGTAAAACCTTAGAATTTAAGACTAGGTTGGAGAAGGGCGAGACCCTGGATGAGATATTGCCAGAGGCTTTTGCCTTGGTCCGTGAAGCTGCAAAAAGGAATCTAGGTGAAAGACACTATGACGTTCAGCTTATCGGAGGTTTGGCTCTACATAAAGGCAACATTGCTGAAATGAAAACCGGAGAAGGAAAAACTTTAGTGGCTACTTTGTCACTTTATTTAAATGCGTTAGAAGGAAAGGGTGCACACTTGATTACTGTGAACGATTACTTGGCACGACGTGACGCTGTGCTCATGGGTCAAGTTTATAATTACCTCGGACTTTCTGTGGGAGTTATAAATTCTTCCAACGTATCATATTTATATGATGCTACTCATAAAGAAGAAGATAAACAGCGTGACACGGTGGGAGAATTTAAAATTATTTATGATTTCTTAAAACCCACCAGTAGAAAGGAAGCCTACGCTGCTGATATCACTTATGGTACAAACCATGAATACGGTTTTGATTATTTGCGAGACAACCTGGCAACTTCTTTGGGTGGTGTTGTTCAGCGTGGCCACCACTACGCGATTGTGGACGAAGTGGACTCTATTTTAATAGATGAAGCACGTACACCGCTCATCATTTCTAGTGCTTCTGCAGATTCTGAGGATTTTTATACCAAGTTTTACCAAATTGCTAAACAATTAAAGAAAGATGCTGATTATACTGTGGATGAAAAGCTACGCGCCATAGCCATGACAGACGATGGTATCACAAAGGCGGAGCAATTGCTGGGTATTGATAATATATATACTGAAAAAGGTATCAAATATGTACATCACTTAGAAACTGCCGTAAAAGCTCAAGCTATATTCCTGCGAGACAAGGATTATGTGGTCAAAGACGGCGAAGTGGTTATAGTAGATCCATCTACTGGACGCCTACAGCCGGGCCGACGCTGGAGCGAAGGTATCCACCAAGCCATCGAAGCCAAGGAGGGGGTAAAAATTGAAAAGGAGACTCGTTCTTCTGGTTCTATCACTTTCCAAAACTACTTTAGGTTCTATAAAAAACTCTGTGGTATGACCGGTACTGCTGAAACTTCCGCCGAGGAGTTCATAAAGGTTTACGGATTGGATGTAATAGTCATACCTACGCACCGCCCAGTAGTACGTAAAGATCACCCTGACCTAATTTTCCAAACCGAAAAAGGAAAGTTTCAAGCTATTGCCAAAAAGATTAAGGAATTGAACATGAAAGGTCAGCCAGTTTTGATCGGTACTATCTCCATTGAGAAAAACGAACTTCTGTCTGTGTATTTAAAACAAGAAGGTGTGCAACACACTATATTGAATGCGAAGAATCATGAAAGTGAAGGAGAAATCATTGCCCAAGCTGGAAAGCGTGGAGCCGTAACTATAGCTACAAACATGGCTGGTCGCGGAATCGACATCAAGCTCGGCGGTAACCCTATTGTGAAAGAAGAATATGAATTTGTGAAAAGCTCTGGCGGACTCTTTGTGCTCGGTACCGAGCGACACGAAGCACGCCGAATAGACAACCAGCTTCGCGGACGTTCCGGTAGGCAGGGAGATCCGGGTGAAACCCAATTCTATGTATCTCTCGAGGATGATCTGATGCGCGTATTCGGTTCTGAAAAAATCCAAACCATGATGGGGCGTTTTGGTATTCCCGAAGATCAAGCAATTGAAAATAGATTTATAGGCCGGTCACTTGAGAGTGCCCAAGCGAAAATAGAAGGTTTCCATTTTGATTCTCGAAAAAATACACTGGAGTATGACGATGTCATGAACCACCAGCGTAAAATCATTTACGAGAGAAGAAATAAAATGCTTCACGCTGACAAGGACGGCATTGAAGAATTGTTGCAAAGAATAGCGAATGGCCGAGAAGGAGCCACAGAAACTATTCAAGAAAAAAGAGACAAACTTGGAGAAGAATCATTCTTGGAGACTGTGCGCCGTATTGCGCTATATACCAATGATGCACTTTGGATGGAACACTTGGAAGCTATGGATTACTTGCGATCTTCTGTGAACTTGCGTGCTTACGGACAACGCGAGCCGATCGTGGAGTATAAAAAAGACGGACTGATGATGTTCAAGCAAATGGAAGTGAGTTTCGAGGAACAAGTCCTTTCTTTGATTGGTAATATAAATGTAGAAAAAGCAGGTGCAAAGTCTTTGATTGTGGAAGACGATACCGGAAATGAACCGAGTGTGTCTTTTGTGACTAACGAAAGTGAGCCCAAAGAATTTGCTGACACCGCAAGTGTAAAATCTGACTTAGATATAGGGCGAAATGATCCTTGTCCTTGTGGGGCTATAAATCCAGAAACTGGTGAGGTCTACAAGTGGAAAAAATGCGGATTAATAAATGCGCCTCAGCATAGGAAGTCACTAATTAATTAAAATGACCAAGATAATGACGCTTTGCATAATTCACCAGCACCCTAGGGTGCTCTTGGGTATGAAGAAGCGTGGGTTTGGCGCCGGTAGGTGGAATGGTTTTGGCGGTAAGGTTGAAGATGGAGAAACTATAGAAGAAGCCATGAAGCGGGAGATGAAAGAGGAAGCAGGTGTAGATATTAAAAATTTTGAAAAGGTGGGGATTTTAAATTTTGAATTTCAGGATGGGTCTTCGCCAGTACAGGTGCATTGTTTTAAAACAGAAGAATTTATTGGAGAGCCTGCCGAAAGTGAAGAAATGAAACCAGAGTGGTTTTTCGTTGACGAAATACCATTTGCTCAAATGTGGCCAGACGATATTTACTGGATACCGATGTTTTTGAAGAACAAGAAATTTAAAGGTAAATTTATTTTTGATCGCCCATCAAGTCCCGAATATGTGAGTTTAATACTTAGTAAAGAATTAGAAGAAGTGGAGTATATATAATATAGAAAATAAAATTATGGAATACTTAGATATTTTAGATGAAAAAGGTAATAAGACTGGCGAAATTAAATCAAAGGATGAAGCCCATCAAATGGGTTTGTGGCACAGAACTGTACATGTTTGGTTCATGAACTCTCAAAAAGAACTTCTATTGCAATATAGGTCAAAAAATAAAAAAAATTACCCAAACACATGGGATATTTCCGTGGCTGGGCATGTATCAAGCGGAGAAGATCCAATTACCTCCGCGTTAAGAGAAATTAGTGAAGAAATCGGTTTAGAAATAACAGCAGACAAGCTTGAAGTTATAGGTGATATTCACCAAAGAGTAGTCATAAATAATGGTACTTATATAGATAGTGAATATAACACTATATATTTAGTCCGTGCTGATTTAGATATAGGTCAATTGAAAATGCAAAAAAGTGAAGTGGGTGATTTGCGTTGGATATCAATATCGGAATTTAGAAAGTGGGTCGCAGAAGGCAAAAAAGTTGTGCCCCATGATGAAGAATATAAATTATTGTTTAACATACTTAGTGCTTAGTTTTTTATGGAAAATAAATTTCAAATTAAAAATCGGAAAGATCAAAAGATTATTGGAATATTGAGTATTCCCCAAAATCCAATCGGACTAGGTGTTATTCAACATGGTCTTGGGGGATTTAAGGAGCAAAAGCACATGACGAGTATTGCTGAGACACTTTTAAATCATGGTTATGTTGTTGTAAATTTCGACGCCACTAATTCAATAGGTGAAAGTGAGGGTAACTATGAACAGGCTACTATGCAGAACCACTATGATGATTTGGTAGATGTAATTGCTTGGGCCAAGACACAAGAGTGGTACCAAGAACCCTTTGTGCTCGTAGGGCATAGCCTTGGAGGGTACACCGTAGCTCGTTATGCAGAAGATTACCCCAATGAAGTTAAGGGAGTTTTTCCACACGCATTGGTTGTGGCAGGAGAATTAAGTTATAAGGCTGCAGAAAAATTTGAATCTGCAAATTTAAAATCTTGGGAAGAAACTGGATGGAAAACAGAAGAAAGTAAATCCAAACCCGGAGTAGTAAAAAGTTTGCCTTGGTCACACATGGAAGAAAGGTTTAAGCATGATTTAAGGCCCAATGCCCATAAACTTACAATGCCAGTGTTGTTTGTTGTTGGGGAAAAAGATATACATTGCCCTCCTATTGATCAGCAAGCTTTGTGCGACCTAGTTGCAGGACCCAAAGAAATGCATGTTATTGTGGGTGCAAGACATACATTCAAAGAGTCAGAGCATTTAGTTCAATTGAAAGATATTTTTGGTAAATGGCTAGAAAAAATAAAATGAAAAATAAAACTTTCAAAAAAATCTGGTGGAGAATAAAGTCTATCGTGGCGATGGTGTATTATGGCAACCCCGCGGGCAAGATGAAGATAGTGGGGGTGACCGGTACAAATGGCAAGACTACCACAGCCACATTACTATATAAAATTGCCAAAGAGCTTGGGTGTAAGGCTGGGCTGGTAAGTACGGTGGAAAATATAATCGTAGACGAAGTTCGTGGAGCGACCCACACCACCCCAGACTCTATAACTCTGACCAAACTTTTTAAAGAAATGGCTGACCGTGGTTGTGAGTACGTTTTTATGGAGGTGTCTTCACACGCGATAGACCAAAACCGTGTTTGGGGTATAAATTTTGCAGGTGGAATTTTTACCAACCTGACTCACGACCATCTAGATTACCACAAAAACCTCGAGAATTATTTCTTAGCTAAGAAGAAGTTTTTTGATTGTTTAGACAGCCATGCTTTTGCACTTTCTAATGCAGACGATACGCACGGACGAGTGATAATGGGTGACACCAAAGCCACCAGATTCCACTATGGATTTGAAGGTGAGTATGATGAAGTAGAATTTCATGGAGAAGTAGTAAACAACAATTTCCTTGGCCTAGATTTAAAATTTAACAATATAGAAATTAAATCCAAACTCCTCGGTAAATTTAATGCCTACAATTTGCTCACTGTGTGGAGCGCTTCATCTTTGCTTGGGTTTGATATGGGTAAGGTAAATAAAATTTTAGAAAATATAGATCCACCGCGAGGCCGGTTTCAACATTTCGGAGCTCCAAATGGAGCACTAGTGGTAGTGGACTATGCGCACACTCCAGATGCATTAGAGAAAATATTGTTGGCGGTGGGTGAGATAAAACCAGCTGGGGCTAGGTTGATTGCCTTGGTGGGTTGTGGCGGTGACCGTGATCCGATCAAGCGCTCCAAGATGGGTAAGCTCGGAGCAACCTTGGCTGACGTGCCGATATTTACTTCAGACAATCCACGGAGCGAAGATCCAAATAAAATTATTGATCAGATGAAAACAGAACTAACCGGAGAACTACTCTCTAAAGTAAAAATAATTCCCGATAGAAGGGAAGCTATTCTGGAAGCAGTAAAAATTGCGCAAAAAGGAGACATCATCCTTTGTGCGGGCAAGGGGCATGAAGACTATCAAGAGATCAAAGGAGTGAAGCACCACTTTGACGACGTGGAAGAATTCCAAAAAGCGTTTTAAAAAGCAAACACCCCGCATGCGCGAGGGCCGACGGGGTGAAACGATAACTAACTATATGTAAAAAGGTGCAATGTGTGTCCTGCACCCCGTCCCACCGGCGTTTTGCCGATGGGCGGGGTTGTGTTGACCTAGTATTGCTTGTTGGGCAATACCATCTTGCCTACCTGCAGGCCCCAGTACTCGGCCTCGGAAGGAATCCGACTGACTTCAGGCCCCCTGTCGAGGCTGTCCAACCTTGCGTATTCCTCGTTGTAGTACTTGAGGAGTACGTTGCGCAATGACGGGGTGACTGCCGGCCGAGGGGATTTGCTATCGATCAAGTAATGGGTCATCTTGTCGACTAGCGATCCGATCTCAGTCGGGTGGAGCAATCCGTCACACGTGTGTGACCACGTGTTGTCGAGCATATACCGCTTGTTCTCCGACAGGACCACCAGCTTGGTGATCTGTCCGGCGAAAGCGATGGCCGAGTCCTGGTACACGCTCTCGGCGCGGACTTGCGACACCCCAGCTTCCGCCCAGTTGGCGGGCGATGCCCTTTCGATTCCATACTGAATGTTGTCGAGAGCCAGGTACTGGTCGCACAAGATGTCATTCCAAGCGGCAGGTTTGCCGGTGTTCTTGGCGACGACCACATTCGGGGCGTCGCCGAACCACTTGCGCAGCGACTCGACAACCAGCGCCTCATTCCTGATGCTGTCCTCGTGGAACTGCTGGGCCACCGAACTGTCGCTGGTGACCTTGGGCGGCTTGTTGGGCGATCCCGAATCGCAGCCGACCATGAGGATGAGCGCGATGAGGCTGAGCGAGCGGGTGATCATGCGATACATCGAAGTGCTCCTTGTTGCGTCCGGGTTGGCTACCGGAACGTTGGATAGGACATTCTCTATTACTATAGCATATTATATAGTAATTGTCAATATTTATTTAGAAAACATTTTTTCTATCATTTTAGGCACAGAGCGGGTGAGTCCGAGTAGAGAACCGGAGGACATAAGCATAATGATATTGTCCTTCGCGGTTATATTTTTTAGTAGTTCTAGTACTTCCTGTTCATTTTGTGCAGGGTAAACAGCCTTATGGTTTTTCTTAATTTCTTTTACTATTTCCAGAAAGCTCATTTGGTCATGGGTATTTTTTCCGTGCTCAGAAGGTGGCAGAATAATTACTTCCTCACAGGTGTCGAAAATATCTTTATACCATTCCTTTGCTGCGATATTTCGCCAACTGAAAGTTTTTGGTTCAAATACGGTAATTATTTTTTTCTTAGGGAAATGCAGTTTGATTGCTTCAAATGCAGATTTAGCCTTACCATATGAAGAACCGAATCCCTCGTACACCGACACAGAGGACTTTGAGGTCAGTAGTTCTAGGCGTCTCTTGATTCCCTGAAATCTAGCCACAGCTTGGGAGAATTCTGTGGCAGTAATTTTATTATTCTCTAGTAGCAAAGCTCCACAGCCGACAATGTTTTCTAGGTTGTGGTTTCCTAGTAGGGTGGTTTTTATCTTGGCAATTTTCTGACCATTTTTTATTAAATCAAATGATGTGTTCACACCGTATTTTATATTTTCTGCATGATAGTCCGCCTGACTGTTGAACAAAGAATAGCTGATGGTTTTACAATTAGTCTTAGCTATTATTTCTTTATTGTTTTTGCCGTCTAGGGAAAAAACTAGCAATCCATCTTGGGAAATTTTTGCCACCAACTTTTTATACGGGTCTATGTATGACTTTTCAGTTTTGAAAACATTTTTGTGGTCATGTTCTCCAGAAGTCAGGAGCACTGAGCGGGGATTGAAGTGTAGAAATTTTGAATTGTTATCCCAGTTGGAAGAAGGATATTCGTCGCCCTCTATGACAAAGTCTGCTCCACTACCTATGTGCGAAGATTGTTTAAAGCCGATCGGCACAGCGCCGATAAAGTATGATGGATCCCCGCCTGAATGACCCAGTCGGGCAGGTTTCTTGGCTTCCATCAGGCACCAAGAGGTGAGTGCGGTGCAAGTAGACTTTCCAAAACTTCCAGCTATTACCAAATTGTCTTTATACTTAGATAGTTGAGCAATGGCCTCGGGTAGGGATTGGGTTTGGGCACCAGATGCAAATGCAGCCCGAACCTCTTCGTTTTCTTCGGGGATTAGTTCGGCGTGCTTGCCGATGACTATGACGTCCACTTTCTTTGGAATATTTTTAGCTGAGTATTTTGGTGCGAAAGATATTTTATTCTTCTTTAAGTATCCAGAGATGGGTTCATAGAATCCGTTGTCAGAGCCAGTGACCACATAACCAGATTCTTTGAGGAGTATAGCCAGGGCTGACATCCCAGCTCCACAGATACCTATCAAGTGCGCTTTCTTTTTTATCATTTAATTAATTTATCTTTAATGTTGATTAACAATTCTCCGAATAAAATTTCTGGATTGGGTTTGAAATTACCTTCCATGATTATATCAGCTCCAGACATGCCGTCCACAAAACTTCCTGTGGTTAAGTTTGCGGTGGGTACCTTTTCCATGTGTAAATCCTTTGCCCAAGATAATTCTTTGAGCTTTTCTTGGTAAGCGGGTAGATATTCCACTTGAGAGAAAGATCCAAAGCACTTGAACTCATTTAAAAAGGCGAGAGCTAGGAATCCAGTGATGAGAGCTGGGCAAAATCTTTTGTCTTTTAGATCTTTGATCAAAGTCTCAGCATCCAACAAGTCATCCATCTTCACTTTTCTGGTGGTTTCAAACTTGCTCATCATTACTGGCATATAAAACAGAGTCTCATCCGGAAAAGCGATTGAGAATTCTGCACGAGTTTGTGGATCAAAGAATATTTTATAAAAAACATGCTCTTGGTTTGCGAGTACTTGGACTAGGTAGTTGGTGATGACTTCATTAATATCTAAATATACTAAATTTTCTTTTCCCAATATCTTTCTTTCAATATTTTGGCAAACTTTTAACGCCCACTTGGTATAGGATTCACCAGAAACTGCTTTGGGTAAAAATTCTCGCATTTTCTCCGGCAAGCTCGCGAGCGTCTCAGGCATTTTTTCAGGGATGAGGCTACGGTAGACTAGCCCGTCTTGCATGGTGCTAGGGAACAAGTTCACCGGATTGTGTTTAAAGTTTATTCGTCCTGGGCGAAAGTTGTTTGAGAAGGGGATTCCAGAGAACATGCCAACTATATAAAATTCTTCGCTTTTGACCCCCAAGGATCCGAGCCAGTTGATGCATAGCATTCGTGGATTTTCGGTGGCCACTAAGTGTGGAGCGGTCTGCAGTACTCTCCGTTTATCCATCGAAGTTAGGATCTGTTCTATGTGAGCTTGGGGTGTGTCCAGCCTAATTAGTTCTTGTGTGAAGGCAGAGGCGAGTTCGGGCTCCATACCCCGAGATGGCTCCCAAGTATTTAGCTCTTCCGAGTAGGCGAGGGCAGTCTTGGCCCAGTTTTCACGGATACATTTGGCTAGATTAGCCTTTTGGGCCTGTTCAAGTAGCTCCGCAATGCTTATTATTTGGCTTTCCAAGGTTTCGGACATTGCATTCATAGTACTTTCTTTCCTTTCCCTTTGCAACCTTGTCCACAAAGGCTTAATTTAGCCATATTTTACCCTTATTTGTCAATGGGGTAGGGTAAAAATATCCTTATTTAACAACGTATTTTTGATTTGACACCCTGAAAATTCATTGCATAACTATTGACTTTTCATTCCAGATATGCTAGTATATTAGTATAACCTTATGTTATAGGCGTAAAGCTTATTACATAAAGGTTTTTTTAGTTATAGGGCCCTTGGGTATCCTATCAACTGAAGTTAGCCACTGCTTTGGAGTTTGGCGGAGCACAACCGCTAATTATGCAAAACAAGAAATTAATAAGGTTTGTAGAGTCTTTGGTTCTATTACCATTTGCAACAATGTCAGTACCTCTAGGAGGCCTAACTCAGGCAGGGTACCAAGTTGTTTCAAACTCTCAAATCGTATTATCAGCACAACAAAATATTGAGGCCGATGGTTTACTAGCGACTAACGCTGCTACAGACCAAGAGCTTGCAGCTCGAAGTGCTAAGGCGAAAGCCATAGATGCTTACTTTGAGAAATACGATATGCCACTTAAAGGAACCGGTATGAAGATGGTCCTTGAGGCGGAAAAGAATGACCTTGACTGGAGATTGATCGCTGCTATCGCAGTACGAGAATCTACTGGTGGAAAACACGAATGTCAAAAGGTTGCCAACAATCCGTTCGGCTGGGGTTCTTGTAAAATAGGATTCAAGTCCAATGACGCTGCAATTGAAACAGTTGCTAGAAACTTGGGAGGTAACAATCCAAAGACTGCGCACCATTACGACGAAAAGACTACAATCCAAATTCTACGAGCTTACAACCCACCGTCTATTGTTCCTAGGTATGCTCAGCAAGTTATGGCTATCATGAATGCTATGGGCGCCGCGGACATAGATGCAGTTACTGGCCTAGCAGTAAATAGTTAAAAATAATTACAAACTAAAAAATCCCCCAACTCGGGGGATTTTTTAGTTTAGCTTTGATATTTATTCTAAGTGCATCAAGGTCATCTTGTGCTCCTTTGGTTCGAATAGAGTGATTTGGAAATTGTAATTCTTTCCAAGCTCTAGCTTCTCACGAAGCTTGGCCTCAGTTCCAAATGTAGAGTTGTGTACTAGTCCAGCTACTCCGTCCTTGATAGATACGAGTGCGCCGTGCTTGTTGTACTTGATAACTACACCGTTTACTATGTCGCCCTTCTTTAGCTTGTCTTCGTATTCAGTCCAAGGATTTTCCTTTAGAGCCTTGATAGATAGGGAGATTTTACCTTCTTTGATTTCGATAACTTTGGCTTTTACCTTGTCGCCAACTTTGAACATACTGCGAGGGTCTTCTACGAGGCCCCAGTCCAGTTCAGAGATGTGTACCAAGCCTTCTAGCCCATCCTCGAGTTTCAAGAATACACCGAAGTCTACGATACCAGCCACAGTACAGTCTAGATCGTCACCGATAGCGTACTTGGAGAGGATTTCTTTCTTTTCTTCTGGGTTGTTGTCTCGTTCAGAGAAGATAAGCTTGCCTTCCTTTGGTAGGGTAGAGATGATCATCACAGAAATTTTCTGTCCAACCAATTTCTTCAATTCTTTTAGGATCTTGTCCTTGTCAGAATCTTCTACGTGAGGGTAG
>JAGOPQ010000029.1 GCA_017991915.1 Minisyncoccota bacterium
GACACAACGGCGTGGGCTCTATCATTAAATCCCTAAAGAGTGAAGAATTTTTGAGAATTAGAATCGGCATAGCTCCGGCTACACCTTCAGGCAAGCTCCGTAAACCAAAGGGGGAGAAAGATGTCTCAAAATTCTTGCTTGGTGAATTTAAAAAGAGCGAACTAGAGACAATAAAGAAACTCAGCAAGACCGTAGCTGAAGCGGTGGAGACTATATATGAAGGAGGTAAAGATAAAGCAATGAGCCTATATAACTAAACTTCTTTTATTGCTTCTACGATAATACTTTTTTCTCCGTTGCGGTTGGAAACTTTTCCAGACAGGGCAATACATTTTTCTGGGACGAGTATTTCAATAAAGTCTTTGAATACTTTGGGGAATACTACAGCTTCAATCGATCCAGTGAGATCGGCAATTTTTATGAAGGCCATGCGGTCATTCTTTTTAGTGACCACTTGCCTTACGTTTTCTATTATGCCTGCGATAGCTATAGGGAAACCATTATTCAATTCTTCTTTTATCTTTTTAATATTTACGTCTCGGCTCTCTAGCTTTTCACGCAGACGATCGAGTGGATGTCCAGAAATATACAGACCCAGTAATTCTTTTTCCCACAAAAGTTTTTCTGCTTGAGATACATCTGGGGTTGGTTTGAGTTTGAACTCCAATGATTCTCCACTCTCGGTGCCACCAAACAACGAAGTTTGATTTTGGTTTTTATCCAGAGAAGCGTGATTGTAGGCGAGCATGTCTTCTAAATTTGAGAGTAGGGTTCCGCGTTCGGCCCATTCATCCAGACTTCCAGATTTTATCAGTGCTTCCATAGATTTTTTATTTAAATTTTTGTGTTTGATTCTGTCCAAGAAGTTTGAGATGGATGTAAATTTTCCGTTTAGTTTTCTCTCGGCAATTATTGCATCCGATATATCTGTACCCATATTTTTAATTGTGTAAAATCCGAATCTGATTTTTTCACTTATGTCTCCATTTCTAGTAATAGTAAATCCACCAAAACTTTCATTTATGTTTGGAGGAAGAACCGGGATTTTCATATTTTTACACTCCTCGATGATTTCTGAAATTTTTTCTACATCTCCGGATTCAGCAGTGAGAATAGCTGTCATGTATTCTACTGGATAGTTTGCCTTCATGTATGCGGTCTGATAGGCCACTCGTCCATATGAAGCAGCGTGAGCTTTGTTGAATCCATAAGCTTGGAAAGGTTCAAAAAGTTTCCAGAGTTTTTCGGCAAAGACTTGAGTTTGGCCGTTGGCGACAATTCCTTTAGTAAATTTTTCATGCTGAGCAGCCATTTCTGCTGGAATTTTTTTACCCACCGCCTTTCTAAATTTATCGGCCTCTTCCCAGTTGTATCCTGCGAGTTCAAGGGCGCAGAAGAGCAAGTCGTCTTGGTAGACAATCAATCCATATGATTCACCAAGGAATTTTTTCATTCTCGGGTCTAGGTAGGTCACGAGCCGGGGATTGTGTTTTCTCTTTATGTATTCAGGGATAGTTTCCATTGGTCCTGGACGATACAGAGCCACCATGGCATTGATGTCGTGAATCGATGTCGGCTTCAGTTCTTTTAGGTATCTGGTCATACCAGAACCGTTTAGTTGAAACAATCCTTCGGTTTGTCCTTGAGCTAAGAGTGAAAAAGTTTTTTTATCATCAAGTGGTATGCGCTCTATGTCTATGTCTATGTTGTAGAATTTTTTTACTAGAGAAATACTGTCGGCCAAGATGGATAGATTTCTAATACCCAAGAAGTCAAACTTTAAAAGCCCAGCTTCTTCGATACTGTACATGTCGTATTGGGTGATTATTTTACCTCCCTTGGGGTCGAGCTGGGTTGGAGCATATTCATATAGCGGAGCTGGAGCGATAACCACACCAGCGGCGTGCACGGAAATGTGGCGGACGCACCCCTCCAACTTTTTTGCTAGATCAATAATTTTTTTTGTATCAGCTTCTTTTTTGTACGCTTCTTTGAGCTCTGGAGTTATTTCGATGGCGTGGTCTATGGTCATAGGCATTCCTTGAGAACCCATCGGAATCATTTTAGAAATTCTGTCACCTATGTTGTATGGATATCCAAGTGAACGGGCTACGTCCCTCACTGCTCCGCGAGCCATCATCGTACCAAAGGTTCCTATCTGGGCTACTTTATCTTCGCCATATTTATGTTTGGCATACTCAATCATCTCATCGCGTCTATTATCAGCAAAGTCCATATCTATATCGGGTGCTGAAGGACGAAATGGGTTCAAGAATCTTTCAAAGGGAAGTTTGTACTCTATGGCATTTATGTTTGTAATGCCGAGTAGGTACGTGGCCATGGATCCAGCCACAGAACCTCTGATTGTGGTGAGGATTCCGTTTTCTTTGGCGTGGCGTAGCAAATCTCCCACCACCAAAAAGTACGGAGAATATCCCTTGTCGCAAATTATTTTTATTTCATACTCTACACGTTCTAGAGTTTCTTTGGTTTTCTCTATGCCTAGACGATCAAACCCTGCGTATACTAATTCTCGTAATTTTTCATCATAAGTTTTATTTTCTTCAATTTTAAAGTCAGGGAACACCCACTTACCAAGCGGTAGGTCCAAGTCACACATGTCCGCCACTAGCATGGTGTTGGTGACTGCTTCGGGAATATCTTTGAAAGTTTTCAAGGCTTGCTCGGTACTGAAAAAAGAAAAGTCATCACTTGAGAATTCAAATTTACCAGTGTCTTTGCCGTCTCCTTGGGTGTTGATCTGGAGTAGGGTGTGGTGGGCTTCATGGTCGTCAGTGCATGGGTAGTGTGAGTCTTGAGTGGCCACCAGCTTCACATCATGTTTTCGAGAAAGGGCTATCAAGGCTTCGCGGACCATCTTGTCATTCTCTACAGATGGATGGCATTGTATTTCTATAAAATAATTTTCACCCAACATCTCTTTAAACTCTTTGACTAGTTCATCTGCCCTAGCTCCATCTCCGCGCATGACCGCTTGAGAAAGTTCACCACCTAGACATCCAGAGAGTGCGATGACTCCTTCGGAATATTCTTTCAAGATTTCACGATCGATTCTAGGCTTGTAGTAGTAGCCCTCTAGGTTGGCTAGGGTAACGAGGCGAATTAGATTTTTATATCCTTGTAAATTTTTAGCCAGCAAGGTCAGGTGGTAATAGCGCTTACTACCACCAGCTTCAGCGGTGCGGTCTTTACGAGAGCCGGCAGTCATGTATGCCTCTACGCCGATGATGGGTTTGATACCTTCTTTTTTGGCTAGTTTGTAGAATTCTATAGCCCCATACATGTTGCCGTGGTCAGTGATGGCCATAGCTGGCATGTTGAATTTTTTAGCTAAAGCCACCAAATCCTCAAGCTTTGAAAGGCCATCTAGGAGGGAATAGTGTGAGTGGGTGTGTAGGTGTATAAATTGTGGTTTTCCGTCGGCCATTTTCCATATAATAACATACTTTCAATTGGAGCTCCTTTCGCGTTTTTTATGTTTTTGGTATACTTGAAAATATGAAAACAATCAAGGTGGGTATAAATGGTTTTGGCAGAATTGGTAGAGCTTTCTTGAAAGTTGCTTGGGATAGACCCGAAATT
>JAGOPQ010000003.1 GCA_017991915.1 Minisyncoccota bacterium
CCAGCCCTACCCAAGCTATTCTTCAATTTTTTTTCAATTTTAAAATCCATTATTATTTTTGAACTATCTGCACAAACTTTAGTTCTTGTATATTTATCGGACTGACAAGTAGGGCTTTTTGAAAAGCATCTCGCGGATCAGAGATGATAGTCTCTACCCTGCCCACCACATGTGGAGTAATTCCTGGTAACACCACTTCAGTGCCCTTGGGTAAATTAAAATCACGAAGCAGTGTCATTTCAAAATTTCCACCACCACGTCCAACCAACTGCATAAAAATATCTTTATTTACTTCACCCGAAACCACCACCTGTGTCTCTACTTTTGGACTAGAGAACAAAACAATTTTAGAAGAATCAGAATAAACTCCATCCACTCTACCTATGGGCACGTTTCCGTTGGCAAACACCAAGGCTCCAGTCAAAACACCGTCATCTGATCCTGCATCCACTATCAACGTATCGTAGACGCTCTGGTTTGGCTTGGCCAGTATGCCAGCCAATATCATCGGGGTACTTTCATTTTTTCTCAACAAAATTTCTTTCAATTGGGCATCCTCTGCCAACACAGCAGAGTGGCTGGAAATCAATCCCTCCATTTCAGATATTTTAGTTTTCAATCTATCATTCTCGAGTGACAAAGTTTTTTTGGATTCAAAAAAAGCATTGGTGCCTTCTAATTTGGTGCCTATACTACCGCCCAAAGACAAGATAGGTCGAAAGACTACGTGCACCACACCCGACAACCCTCTCGATACACCACTTCTAAAATAAAATAGCGTAAACAAAAAAACCACAAGAATGATTATTTTTATATAATTATTTCTTTTTGTTTTTCTATCTAGGTGGTAGCTCATCTTGATGGCCTATTAATACATCTTTATAAGCTTCTAAGTCGTCCAAGATAACTCCAGTACCTCGTGCCACAGCTGACAAGGGATCATCAATAACATACACAGGAATACGTAGAACGTTTTGCATCAACGTGTCTAAACCAGTTAAAAGAGCGCCACCGCCAGAGAGTGTGATACCTCGGTGCATGATGTCAGCCAGAATCTCTGGTGGAGTAGTTTCTAGTACATTTTTTACCCCTTCAATCAATTCTTTAATAGATAAAGAAAAAGCTTCTCGAATATCAGAATCAGTCACCACCACTTCACGAGGTAGACCAGTTAATAGGTCCCGTCCACGAACTTCTGTCTCCATGTATTCTCCGGGAATAACAGAACTAATAGCAATTTTGATTTGTTCTGCGGTGCGCTCACCAACTAAAATTTTAAATTCATCACGCATGTAAGTGATGATGTCGTTATTCAACCTATCACCAGCAACTTTCAAATTTTTAGAATTTACAATACCACCCAGAGATATAACCGCGATGTCAGTAGTACCGCCACCGATATCTATGATGAGTGAACCCACTGGATCCTTGATTGGTAGACGAATACCGATAGCTGCCGCCATTGGTTCCTCGACTAGGAATACTTCACGAGCACCCGCAGACCGAGCTGCATCATACACTGCGCGAGTTTCCACATTGGTAGTACCAGAAGGAACACCCACCACCACTCTTGGCTTGGCTAGTTTGGGTGCAATTTTATCAGCTTTATTTATTAGATACGCAAGCATTTCTTCGGTTACTTCAAAATCCGAAATCACTCCATCCACCAATGGGCGAACAGCTCTTATGTGTCCTGGGGTACGTCCAAGCATTTCTTTAGCTTTAGCACCCACAGCTAGAATTTGGTTGGTCTTTACGTTAACCGCCACCACCGATGGTTCGTTTATCACAATACCGTGACCTTTTAAATACACCAAAGTATTTGATGTACCCAGATCAATACCAATATCATTTGAAATTAGTTTGTAAATTTTATCAAACATAGAAGTTACGCTTGCGCTTCACCAACCAGAGAGACCAGTTCTTCGGCGTTTATAATCTTTCCTTTGTCCTCAATTCTCTTCTTAACTTCTACTCCGCCCTCCTTCATACTTCGCTCAGAGACTACTGCTCGATAAGGCATACCAAGCAAATCTGCATCTGCAAATTTTTCTCCTGGGGATACCCCACTTCTATCATCAAACAAAACTTCTACACCAGCTTGAGATAAAATATCATACACTCTGTCTGCTTCATTTTTTACTGCTTCACTTTCACCGAGCAATAGTAAATGCACGGCAAAAGGAGCTATAGATGCAGGCCAGATGATACCCTTGTCGTCAGCCAAGGCCTCTACCACAGTGCCCATTAGCCGTCCTAGGCCGATACCGTAACTACCCATGATGACTAGGTTTTCTTGGCTGTTTTCATCCTTATATTTCAAGTCAAAGGGTGCGGAAAACTTTGTACCAAGTGAAAAGATATTACCCACTTCCACTGCCCTCTTTTCAACCAATTTTTCTTTATCGAGTTTTAATTCAGCTATGATTTCGTCATTGTAAACTTCCTTGTTTATGGCGATACCCAGATTTTCATCCAGATAAATAGTGTCTTCACCCACAGAAGTTATGGTTTGAAATTCATGAGAAAATTTGGAAAAACTTCCACCTGACGCAAAAGTCATATAAGTGACATGACCTAGGCCCACTCTCTTGAAGACATTTTGATAAGCCACTTTCGCCTTTTCGTAAAATTCATTGTGTTCAGCTTCGGTCTTAGAAAAAGAGTATAACGCTTTCCAATAAAATTCTCGTCCTCGCATCATTCCAGATTTAGTTCTGGTTTCATTTCGAAAAATATTTTTAAAATCGTATGGATATATCGGTAGATCTTTATATGAACTTACATATTGTTTGAGAATACTGGAATAAGCTTCTTCGTTTGTAAAAGACAAGCCAAGCTCCCCTCCATTTTTTAATTTAGTTTTAAACCAACTATCTACGACTTCATCACTCCAGCGATCGGATTTTTCCCAAACTTCTTTGCTTTGCAACACAGAAGTTCTCATTTCTATTCCACCAATCGCATCCATTTCCTCACGGATGATGTTTTCCACCTTATTTAGAACCCGTAAACCAAGTGGTAAAAACGAGTAAACCCCCGCCATTTCCTTGTATACAAAGCCCCCTCGGATCAAAAGTTCCGCATTTTTAGAGGTTTCGTCAGCAGGTGCTTCTTTCTTGGTTCTAGTGAAAAGTTTAGATTGTCTCATACTCCCCATCTTAACCGAAAAAACCTTTTTGGTCAAAGCCCTAAAAAATAACGCGGAAATTTGCCAAAGGTCAAACTTTCTGCTAGAATGACTCCTATGCAAAAAGCGAAAAATACCGATAAAAGTACTGATAGCCTAGTAGAGCAAATGTTCAATGCAGGCGCACATTATGGCTATTCCAAGACCAGAAGGCACCCTTCTGTTTCTACTTATATATACGCAACCAAGAACAATGGCGATATCATCGACCTTGAGAAGACAGTTTCCCTACTTGGTGAAGCTACAGAGTTTGTAAAAGAATTGGGAGCTAAAGGAAAGACAGTTCTTTTCGTTGGTACCAAGCCTGAAGCTAAAGTAGCGTTGAAAAATGTTGCTGAATCTCTAGGAATGCCATACGTAAATGAACGATGGATCGGTGGTACTCTTTCTAACTTCACAGAAATCAAAAAGAGAATCGCTGAACTTGAAAATTACCGCAAAGAAAGTAAAGAAGGTGGACTAGAAAAATATACCAAGAAAGAAAGAGGCGTAATGGCTAAAAAGATGGAGAAGCTTTCTGTATACTACTCTGGTTTGGTTGGACTCAAAAAGACTCCAGACGCTCTATTTATAGTAGATGCTAAGGCAGAGCACATCGCTGCTGCTGAAGCTAAGAGTATGGACGTACCGGTAGTTGCTCTTGTAAACTCTGACTCAAATATCAAAACCATAGACTTCCCTATCATCGGTAACGACGCTGGAGTACCATCTATTAAACTTTTCACCACTGCTATTGCTGACGCTTACAAAGCTGGCACTGCTTTGGTGCCTAATAAAACAGCCTAAATAAATATGTCTATACAAATAACAACTGAGTTAATCAAGGAACTTAGAGATGCCACTGGTATTTCTATAATGCAATGTAAACGTGCCCTAGAAGAAGCTGAGGGTGACATGAAGAAGGCCCTAGCCATCTTGAAGAAAACAAGTTCAGACATCGCTATGAAGAAAGCTGACCGAACTACTGCCGACGGCCGAGTCATGATAAAGGGAGACGATAAAAAGTCTGTTTTGGTTGCCCTTCTATGTGAGACTGACTTCGTTTCCAAGAATGATGACTTCGTAAACTTGCTTGGTGAACTTACTGACAAAGCTCTAGCCGAAGGAGTAGAGACAATGAAAGCTAGCGCTAAGGAAATGATTGACCCTGTAATTCAAAAGACTGGTGAGAACATCCAACTTGGTGATGCTGTAGAAGTATCAGGCGGAGTTGTGGGAAGCTACGTACACAACAACAAAATGGCTGTCATTGTTTCTATAGAAGGCGGTAATGCTGAGCTAGCTAGAGATATAGCTATGCACATCACTGCTATGCGCCCTGAATACATCACCAAAGAAGATATCAATGAGGAAGCACAAGCAACCATGACTGAAATATTCAAAAAAGAAGTGGATGCCATAGACAAGCCAGAAGAAATCAAGAAGAAGATGCTCGAGGGTAAAATCGCAACTTACTTCAAAGAAAAGACTTTACTAGATCAGCCCTTCATCAAAGATGGTGAAAAAACAGTGAGTGCCCTTTTGACTCAAGCTTCTGCAAAGATCAAGGAAGTAAAGCGTTATTCTATATAAAAATGTATATTACTTTTATATTATTCTTTATATCATTGGCGGGAATCATGCTCATGGTGGGACGCAAGCTCGCCCCAGTACGAAATGGTCAGATATTCGCCCAAGAATACCCTCACCCGTTTGTACCACACATTGAAAACCTAAAACGTTTTAGTTACAAGAGTCTTAGAAAATACGAACACATAGCTCTGGTAGCTACACTGCGGATGTATGTTCGTTTTTCAAACTACACCAAATACTCATACTCAGTCTTAGTAGCTAAAATAAAGACCGCCATAAATAAAGACCGATTTGATGGAGATACCGCCGACAAGAGAGAGATATCTAAATTCCTGAAAATTATTTCCGATTACAAGAAGAGAGTTAGAAATATCAAGCACAGAATTAAAGAGGAAGAAATGAAGTAGTTGTGTTAGAATGTTTGTTGTAAGCCGCCTTAGCTCCCCGCCCGTACCGAACGGCACGTTCGGGCGGGAGTTGGTAGAGCAATAAATGCCAATTATATGTTTACAGTCTATGTACTAAAAGACAAAGACGAGAAAGTATATAAAGGTATGACAAATAACCTGAACAGAAGATTGTCAGAGCATAATTCAGGCCACACACAAACAACAAGTAGCATGAAAAAACTTAGACTTGTGTATAAGGAAGAATATGCTACATTTGAAGAAGCCAGAAAAAGAGAGTTGTATTTTAAGTCAGCTGCAGGAAGAAGATTTTTGAAGAAACAAATAACGCCGCCTTAGCTCAGTTGGTAGAGCAACGCTTTTGTAAAGCGAAGGTCCTCGGTTCGAATCCGAGAGGCGGCTCCATATAAAAAGCAAAAGGGGCGCTCCCAACGTAATCATTCAATTACGTGGTGCGCCCCTGTGATTAATGTAAGAACATATTCGTTGTTCAATCCTTCGCGAGAAGACTCATCATGGTATCGTAGTCGTGGGCGAGTTTGTTAGCTCGAATCATTCGCTTCGACGTGTATGCTTCGATCCGATAGAACTGGACCTCGCAGGTCTGATACTCATGGCCATTTGGAAACTCAACCGGTTCGTTCTGCGGTTCGCCGACGAAGAAGTAGGCATTCGCATTCAGTGGAGCGATGGCTTGCACCTCGTTTACGCCGAACTTGAAGAAAACATGATGTCCGGCAACAGGAGTACGGAAAATGACAGGATCGCCGACCTTCTCCATGGAAATGACCAAATACTCGGGCTCCCCGGTATCCATCCTCTCTCCAACCTTCGGATACTGGGTGAACCATAAATCTTCGATCTGCATGAGGCCACGGAAACCGACGTCTTCCGGCTTCTTCACTGGCACGAGCAAGTCGCGCCAGTGTTTCCGCAGAAGGTTGTGGGCATCGGGCCCCTTCTGGATACCCGAGTGGATTTCGTCGCCAACCTGGATGCCAACAAGGCGAACTCCGTTCCACCACTCATGACAGCTCACATCAAGCGTAAGACTTTCTTCGCCGTCCTGATGAAGGTGACACAGCCGACCAGTCGAGACCAGGTGTGCAATCGCCATTCCTTCTTCGATCTCACGGAATCCATCACTACGGCACAAGAAGTAACCGCAGTTTGCCGCACCCTCCAACTTGAGGATAAGCGGATCGGAGTTCTCGGCGCCATCGCGCTCATGCAGAGAACGACGACGATTGAAGAAATGACTGTTGCTTGGAACATCGTACTTGTTGTCGGGATCAAGCCCAGCTTGTTCCCGATGCCACCTTCTGGCAGCTTCAGCATGAGCTTTGACGTACTCCTCGGTCTGTGGACCGAATCTCGCCCTGAGCACCGGATCAACCAGAGCTTCGGAGTACCGAAGCACCTGGAGGAACGGATACTTGTAACGTTCAACGTATTCTTCGAGATCAATGATGCTGACCTCGCCGAACTTCCCAGCTTCGAGATCCAGAAACTCCTGGGCCGTAATTCGACCACCACGATTATTGCGCTCCTTGTCCTTGTACTCCCAGCTGTACGCCTTTTGGGCGCCTTCGAGAGTGGACATGGGGCCGACGCCGTGAGCGACGATCAAGATCCGCCTGCCGGACTTGGAAAAACCGTAGTACTCCGCCGTAAGAGTCGTGAAGTACGTCTCCCAGGGCAGTTCGCCGGGCTTGGTTGCAACTCGAGCCGCGATGATATCGGGCATGGTTGCGAGTCGTCCACCCTTTCCAGCGAACCTCAAGGCTTGTAGCCAAGCTGGAGTAAGTCCATCGGGGTGGTGAAAGGCCATCGCGTTTCCAGAAAGCTTCGTTTCCACGTTGGTCCCCTTGCCTTGTTTAAGGCTTTAGGATTGATTTTCAACGAACATTGAGGTTGTCTCAACGTCGCCAAATACACACTACAATCTTAAAATAATTTAGTCAAGTAAATCAGTTTTTATAAAATTTAAGAATTATTGTTAGATTTAGTACTTTCAGGCTTTGCTTCCTGAAGCTTAAAAGAGTCCTTGATACGAGTATCTATGTCTTCTATGGTCTGGAAGCCGGTCAGCACCTCGTCGTCTATCACGAGGGCTGGTAGCACTGTATCCTTGATCTTATAGATTTGAAGCATGGCCTTCACTGCAGACAAGTCAGTGCTGTAATCAAAGGAATACACTCGAAGTTCTGGGTATTTATCGCGGAGTGTAGTTAACACCAAGCTTTCCCTCTCACACAAGCTACAGTTCTCAGCAGTAGTGTAGAAATAAAGTATGAAGGCAGATTTTACCTTACATCGTTCAGAGATTTTTTTAGTCAAAAGATAGTCTTTGATTTGAAGTAGTGCGTAATATTTTCGGAGGTAGGTCACTTCTTCACTAGCGCCGAGGTTTTGCTGTCCCCACTCTAGCTTGCCACCCAATTCACCGAGCTCACTAGAAAAAGCGGCATCAGAAATATTCTTACAAGAAAGTTCAGACAACAAAGAGAACTGGGTTTCAGAAGAAAGTATATCCATAGATATCTTGTCTTGGATTGTCTTCAATTGATCAATTTTTTTATTACCGAAATAACTACTGATATAACTCGCAGACAAAAACAAAGTTATAGTAATCAAGAACACTATCAAATATTTTTTCCAATCAATGTGGTTATCCATATATTATCTCCAAGCTGGAGCTCTTCTAGAAACGACGGTTATGTAAAGTGCTTTAATAATCCAAAATGGTGCTATCACCCCAAATACAATAAAGAAGTACAGAATTTGATATGGGAAACCCCACTTTTCCTTGGTGTCCTTGATCATATGGCGACCCATGATGATAGAAAACAACACCAACGAATAAGTGATAATCATTAGGAAAAATGAGGTTTGGGTGTTGAAGAAGAATAAATCAAAGTGGCCCAATTTAGGGTTTAAATTAAAGCCGACAGTTTGGTACTGCACAATCTTTGAAACAATAAAATTCACAAAGTGGTATATGGTTTTACTAAAGATATAAATAACCATGACAAAGGTGACAACAATTGTCGGCAAGGTAAAGAAAGAGAAGTTGCCATAATTTTTATTGAAAACTGCGTGACGATAGTCCAAGGTATTGTTGATAGAGCCATAAGTCCAACGCAATCTTTGAACGAAAAATTTCTTCACGTTGATTGGCGTTTTGGTGTAGACATAAGCATCGTTGCAATGTTCAATTTTGTATTTATTTAATTGCATCCGGTATGCTATCTCCATGTCCTCTGTGTTGTGAGCATGGCGGTATGGGCCTAGGTCCTTAAAAACCTTTGTCTTGAATATAGTAAACGGACCCGGAGTCACGTGAATTGCGCCCAGAAAACCATACATTTTCTTTAGATAAATACCCAGGTTGTATTCCACTCTTTGAGCATTTTGTAGAATCCCCTTTGGACTATCTACCACCACAGAAGGCACGACAGCCATAGCATCGGAATCTTGCTCAAAATAACTCATGATGCGCACTAGCGCTTCTTTGTCTACTAGTGAATCCGCATCCAAACAACCCACGAATGGAGATGTAGTGTGTTCTAGCCCTAGATTGAGTGCAGTGTACTTGCCCCCATTTTCTTTACGTAAAACTTTTATATTAGGATGGCTAGAAAATTGTTGCATCACGTCCCAAGTATTATCAGTAGATCCATCATCAATCAAAATAAGTTGCAGGTGCTCTTTGGGATAATTTAGGTCAAGCAATGAAGTGACGGTTTTGTGAATAGTCGTCTCTTCGTTGAAACTAGGCACAATAATAGTCACCCCTTTGTAATTTGTGAGTTTTATTTCCCCATCTCTAATAACAATTTTTTTTCGGTGCTCTAGAAAAGTCACAAAGAAAAAGACCTGCATGTAGACAATAAGGAACACCAATATATAGAATATAGCGGTTGAAAGTAAAACCATGGTTTCTTATTATATTATCATTTTGAGCCATAATTGCAAACAAAAAAGCCCCAATATTTAAGGGCTTTTTTGCGTTTAAAACTAAACCAGAACTAGGGTAAATTACATGCTTCCTTCTACCTTTGGAGTTGCATCACTAGCGCATGTACCACACGCACCCTTACACTTTTGACATCTGCAACCAACAAGCTTGGAAACACCAGCTATACCTACAAGTAGGTATACGATTGCTTCAACTGTGACCATAGATCCGAAAATCATGTGGACAAGATTCCAGTCTGCACCACCCATAAGCATACCAAGACCTACTAGACCCCAGTTTAGAGCTCCGACTACAACCAATACACTCATAATCTTTGAAACCACGCATCCTCCCCACTTACAATTACAATTTAACATATTCTTTTAATTTGTCTCCTGCTTGCGCTTAGAGATTATTTAATAATGACCATTGTTAATACACTTATTATAGCATGTGAGCAAAGAATGATATAATGTGGATATTAATAGTATTAAGAATAAATTATGGAAGAACATACAAATAATGTTATAGAAAATACCCCTCAACAATCCGCAGAGGGTCAAAATACCTTACCAAATAAGGCTGGAAATCAAGGGCAAATTGCTGGAGCTATTATAATAGCTGGAATTTTGATTGCAGGAGCGATTTTATTAAAGGGAAATACTACTACAGTAGCTCCCCAACTAGGTGAGAACGTAGCCGCCACTATTGCGCCAGTTACGGAAAAAGATCAACGCTTGGGTAACCCCAACGCAAAAGTTACCCTAGTACTATATGAGGACTTCCAATGTCCATTCTGTGCAAAATTTGCAAAAGAATCTGAAGAATTAATTAGAAATACATATGTAGCTGATGGAAGAGTCCAATTTGTTTACCGAGACCTTGCCTTCCTCGGACCAGAATCTCAACGAGCTGCCGAAGCTTCTAGGTGCGCCGCAGATCAGGGTAAGTTTTGGGAATATCATGACTACATCTTTACTCACCAAAATGGAGAGAATCAAGGAGCTTTGTCCGACACAAATCTAAAATCTTTCGCCGTAAAGATAGGATTAAACACAAGCACTTTTAATCAATGTATGGACACGGAAAAATACGCCCAGACGATAAAAGATGACACTGCAGCTGCCGGAGCCGCTGGAGTGAGGGGTACACCAAAAGGCTTTATTTTGAAGAATGGTAAGGTAGTAGACACCATAGACGGAGCAATACCTGTAGCTTCAGTAACTGCAAAGCTAGACGCAGCGTTGAAATAAATAAAACAAAGACTAACTAAAAATCCCCCGTTTGGGGGATTTTTATATTTAATCGAAATAATTCTTAAGTCTGTATATCTTATCGTGTTGTCGAAGCTTCTCATGCACCTTGGCTTCGATCTGACGAATACGCTCACGAGTAACTCCAAACTCTTCACCTACCCTCTCCAGCGTGTGCTGTATGCCGTCTATGAGTCCATAGCGCATCTCTAGGATCTTGCGCTCCTTGGGATTTAACTCGTCGAGTACTCCACGGATTTGGTCAGATAAAATTCGGCGAGAAGATTCTTGGTCAGGGCGTAGGATCTTGTCATCAGGAATAAAGTTCTCAAGTGTAGACTTGTCATCATCATCCCCCACTGGTTGTTCTAAAGAAATAGTTTCTTGAGAAATATTTTCAATCACATGAATTTTCTCAACTGGAATATTCATCTCAGTCGCTATCTCTTCCGCTAGTGGTTCACGACCTAGGTCTTGGGATAGTCTTCGGTGTACTTGTTTATATTTAGAAATTGTTTCCACCATGTGAACTGGAATACGGATAGTTCTAGATTGATCAGCCAAAGCACGAGTTATGGATTGGCGAATCCACCAAGTAGCATAAGTAGAAAACTTGTATCCCTTGGTCCAATCAAATTTCTCAACCGCCTTAAACAAGCCCAGGTTTCCTTCTTGGATCAAGTCTAGGAGGGTTAGGTTGGCACTTCGGCCTACATATTTTTTAGCGATAGATACCACTAGACGGAGGTTGGCTCTAGCGAGTAAGTTTTTCGCCTCTAGGTCATTCTTTTCAATTCTTTTTGCCAACTCCTTTTCTTCATTGGCATGGATTAGTGGGTACTGACCGATTTCTTTCAGATACATTTGAATAGAGTCATGAATAGCTGATTTGTTTAAGTCTTTGTCAGTTAGATCATTGTCTAGGTTGAGCAAGTTTCCACCTTCCAACACATCTATCCCAGCCACAGAAAACTTTTCATAAAGCTCATCCAAGAACAAGATGTTGTTTTCAATATCTGGGAAAGTTTTTAGAATCTCATCATAGGTGATGAATCCTCGCTTGCGACCCTTCTCTATCAATTCATTGGATACGCGAGTGAGTTCTTCAGCCTTGCGCTCAGAAGAAGTCAGTTTTTTAGCTTTGACCACCACCTTCTTGGCAACCTTCTTCTTTACGACTTTGGCCTTTTTAACCTTAACTTTCTTCACCTTCTTGACCTTCGCCTTCTTCACTTTCTTGGCAACCTTCTTCGCTTTTGCTTTGATTTTTTTCTTCATATATTTATTAATTATTATTTATTTGCCCACTTTTAATATTTTGTATCTTTTTATTTATTTCGTTTATGTCTTGTAATATTTGAGTGGCTCGTTCTTGTTCTTTCTTTTCTTCGGCCACATGAAGATCTTGCATTTTTCTTGATAAATCCTCTTTTAGGTATTCCTCTCTAAGATTTGACATGAGCTCACCTACATCCTTTTCTATATTTACACCCTCTCCATAAAAAATTTCTGCTTCAAATACCAAATCCTCTTTGTTATTTTTATTTTTATTTAGCAGTTCTTCGGGTGTAGTTTTTAAAATTTCCGCTAGTTCTATCAATAAATTTTCTGTATCTAAAACCTTTTTTGATACATCTCCTATGGTTTGTTGCCAGAGTATCACTCCCAGCAACCTGCGCTCAATATAATCTTTTCTAAACTTTTGTGCTTCTACCACCTTTATCTCGGCTACTTCTAGTGAAACCCCTAACTCTGCTTCCACTTTTTTCAAATCATCTTTGAGGGCTGATTCTGGTATAGAAGTTGCATCAGATATTTTTTTAATAAAGTGCATTTTCTCGATAGAGCTATCTAAGGCTTCTACATACGGCAACACTCTTTCCTTTATTTCTCTGCCAACCTTTCGATTATCTCCACCACTACTTTCTAGTATCTTATTTAAGATAAATTCTATCAAATGTTTGGATTCTCGAATAGCTCCCTTCCAAGCATCGGTTCCTTCTTTGGAAATCAAATCCGCAGGGTCAACCCCCTTGGGCAAAGATGCTACTTTTACATCCATACCTAAGGACAAGGCTATCTTACCAGCGCGACCAGAAGCCTTGAGTCCGGCATTGTCCGCATCAAAAGCTAAAACAATATTCGGAGACAACCTACGCACTAGGCCCAAATTAGACACAGCGTTGTCTCTATCTACTGTAGAGTCCGACAGGGCGGTTCCAGAAGTCGCTATGGTGTTTTTAAATCCAGCTTGATGTGACAGCACTAAATCCATCTGACCCTCTACCAAAATAGAGAAATTGTTTTTACGAATAGATTCTTTAGCTTTATCTAGCCCGTATAAGACAGCGGATTTGCTAAAGATTGGAGTATCTGGACTGTTTAAATATTTTGCAGACTTTCCATCGTCCACAAATATTCTTCCAGAAAAGGCGATGATTCTTCCACTAGAGTCTGCAATAGGAAACATCACTCGCCCACGAAATCTGTCATACATAGTGCTTCCTCCTCCGGATGCACTCTTCTCGGACTTCTTGGCCAATCCGGCTTTTTCTATTTCTTGATCTTTAAATCCCTTACTTTGTAAATGAGCATACAACAATCTCCAATCTGCAGGAACATATCCAATTCTAAAATTCTTAATACTATCGTCGGTTAACCCACGAGAATGCAAATAATTTAAAACTTCCTGATTCTGGTTTAGGTTGCCAGAAAAAAATATAGTGGCTACTTCCATCGCCTTATACAGACGATCCTTTTCACTTTCCTCTTCTTTGTTGTAGTTCTCAAGTGGTACACCAGCTCGAGCCGCCAACAACTTCAACGCTCCACGAAAATCCAACCCTTCAAATTCTTCAACGAAAGAAAATATATCTCCCTTGGAAGAACAACCGAAGCAATAATAACTCCCCCGGTCTGGAGAAACATAGAAAGATGGTGTTTTTTCATTATGAAAAGGACACCGAGCTTTAAAGCTTGCTCCAGATTTTTCCAACTTTATGTAAGATGAGACAACGTCTTCAATTGTTAGTCTCTCCTTTATTTTTTGTACGGGAGAGTTAATCATATGCCTACTATTCTTCTACTGCTGGCACGAATTTATTTTTAAATCCTGTTCCAGCTGGGATGAGTCTTCCGATTATCACATTTTCTTTTAGTCCACGTAGTGAGTCCACTCCACCCTTGATTGCGTTTTCGATGAGGACACGGTTTGTGTTTTGGAATGAAGCCGCAGATAGCCAACTCTTGGTTCGAAGTGATACTTCGGTGATACCGAGTGCGATAACTTCTGCCTTAGCTTCCTTTTCACTATTTTGAGAAACTCGTGTATTTTCTTCCATGAAAGCTGTGTTTTCTACGATATCTCCAATAGAGAAGTTAGTTTCACCTGCATCTTTTATCTTTCGTCGTGAGAACATTTGGCGAATGATTATTTCAATGTGTTTTCTAGAGATAGAAGCACTTTGCAATTCGTACACCTTACTGATTTCTCGGATTATGTACTCCTCTACCATTTCTTTTGCACCAAATTTAAATATTTCAGCGATATCAGCAGATCCATCGGTCATGATCTCACCAGCCTTTACCTTGTCTCCAACTTTTACTATTGGCATACGGCGGAATGGTACGATGTATTCCATTTCATTTTTCTTGCCGTCTTCCTTGGATACAGATAATACTTTGATTATCTTTTCTCTGTCATCTTTCTCTTTAACTTCAAAAACTTCTCCATCTGTTTCTGAAACAATAGCTGGGTTCTTGGGAATTCGGCGTTCGAAGATTTCTTCAATACGTGGAAGACCAGTAGTGATGTCTGTACCCGCAACTCCTCCGGCGTGGAAGGTTCGAAGTGTTAGCTGTGTTCCTGGCTCACCGATAGCTTGCGCCGCGATGATACCTACAGCTTCTCCTTGTTCGACGATGTGGTTTCTACCCAAATCTAGACCATAACACATCTGACATAGACCATGAACAGTTTTACAGGTTAATGGAGAGCGTACAAAGACTTCAGTAAAGCCAGCTAGTTCTATATTGCGAGACTCTTCCTTGGTAACCAAGAATCCTTTCTTGTAAACAACCTTATCATCCTTATCCTTGAGGTCAGCGGCTAGAATACGTCCATGAATATTTTTCGCTAGAGGAATTTCAATTCCAGAAATATTTTCTTTAGTTACAAGCTTTCCTTCCTTGGTACCACAATCCTCTTCGGTGATGACCACGTCTTGAGCCACATCCACGAGTCTTCGAGTTAGGTATCCCGCCTTTGCAGTGTTGAGCGCAGTGTCAGAAGCACCCTTACGCGCACCGTGAGTGGTGATGAAGTATTCAAGTGGTGACAGACCTTCCTTGTAAGAAGGAATAATTGGGAATTCCAAAATCTTTCCTTGGTTATTTTGGATAAGTCCTTTCATTCCAGACATCTGAGCAAGCTGACCCATGGATCCTCTAGCTGCAGAAGTGAATATGTCATAAGTAGGACCATTTTTATCTAGAGATTGAGGAAGAACCTTCTTCAAACTGTCTAGAGCATGAGTCCAGATTTCAATAACCTTTTGGTATCGCTCTTCTTCAGAAAGCAAACCGTCGTTCCATTGAGAAACAATTTCTTCTTGTTGCTTTCGTCCCTTCGCCACAATCTCGGCTTTCTCTTTTGGCACCCCGACGTTATCAAATCCCCAAGTAATACCAGAGATAGTAGAATACTTGAATCCAAATTCTTTAATCTTGTCTAGAACTGGTGGAGTTTCATCTACGCCGTAGTGTTTGATAAGTTCATCCACAAGAGCAGAGAGTCTCTTTTGATTCATCTCGTCACTGATATAAGCAAAGTCAGAAGGCAAAATACTATTGAATAGAAGTTTTCCAACTGAAGTTTCAAACATTCCTTGATTGAATTGCTTGTATTTAGGAGTATCAGTAGCCATGACTTTTATTTTTGCACGTAGGGATACTATGCCGTAGTCATATGCAGTGATAGCCATGTTTGGACTAGAGAAATATTTACCTTCACCTGGCTCACCTTCTACCACCTTGGTCATCCAGTAACTTCCAAGCACCATATCTTTGGATGGGTGCACGATAGGGTCACCATTTTGAGGCTTGAGCAAGTTCTTGTTTGCAGCCATCAATTCTTTAGCTTCCCATTGTGCTTCATCTGATAGGGGCACGTATACAGCCATCTGGTCTCCGTCGAAGTCTGCGTTGAAAGCCTGACAAACTAGAGGGTGCACTTGAATAGCGTTTCCTTCGATCAAGATCGGATTGAAAGCTTGAATACCAAGACGGTGCAAAGTAGGCGCACGGTTTAACATCACGTACTTACCTTGAATAACTTCTTCGAGCATTGCCCAAACTTCTGGAGTTCGTTCTTCCACGAGCTTGTTTGCACCGCGGATGTTGAATGCGAGTTCAGCTTGTAAGATTTTAGAAATAACGAATGGTCGGAAAAGTTCCAAAGCCATGTGCTTTGGTAAACCGCATTGATTTAGCTTGAGTTGAGGACCAACCACGATCACAGAACGTCCGGAGTAGTCCACACGCTTACCGAGCAAGTTTTGACGGAAGAGACCTTGTTTAGACTTCAAGTTATCAGAAAGAGATTTTAGAGGACGCTTTTGAGATTGACTCATAGCTGCAGAATCATTTTGCTTGGCGATAGAGTTGTCGATAAGCGCATCTACTGCTTCTTGGATGATTCTCTTTTCGTTTCGAAGAATAACATCTGGAGCATTGATTTCTTTCAATTTCTTGAGACGATTGTTTCGGTTGATAACTCGGCGATAGAGATCGTTTAGGTCTGAAGTAGCGTGTCTTCCACCATCAAGCGCCACCATTGGGCGAAGGACTGGAGGAATAACTGGGATAACGGTCAAGAACATCCATTCTGGCTTGATGTCGGCATAAGTCATAGCTCGGATTAAAGAAAGTCTCTTTTGGAGTTTTTCTTTTTCTACCACACTCGCCTTTTCTATCATCACTTCAGTGTGATGTTTTAGTTTATTTAAATCCAGATTCTTGAAGATAGAGTAGATAGCTTCTGCTCCGATATTTGCTTCAAAGCAAGTACCGTACTTCAAAGAATAGTGATGGAAAGAAATTTCATTTAGAACTTTTCCTTCATAGATTTCACCGATTTCTTTCTTGGTACTGGAAAGCAAATTCTTCAACTTCTCACGAGTTTCTTCATCAGCAGAATTTTTCAATTTTGCCTTGTATTCTCGCTCTAGGCCAGCTACGAGTTCAGTCTTTTCTACTTCGTGAACTTTAGTGATTATGTATCCAGCAAAGTAAATAACTTTCTCAAGATCAGATACAGAGATGTTGAGCAATATACTCATACGAGATGGAACACCACGCAAGAACCAGATGTGAGCTACAGGAGTTGAGAGTTCGATGTGGCCCATGCGTTCACGGCGAACGATAGAGCGAGTAACTTCCACTCCACACTTTTCACAGATGATATCCTTATAACGAATTCGGCGATATTTTCCACAGTAACACTCGTAGTCCTTTTCAGGTCCGAATATTTTCTCGTCGAACAGACCTCCACGCTCAGAGCGTCCAGTTCGGTAGTTGATGGTTTCAGGCTTGGTCACCTCTCCATAGGACCACTCCTTGATTTGCTCAGGAGAAGCCAACTTTAATTCTATTGAATCAAATTCTGTTGTATTTAGAGTTTTCATATTAGTTTAATTCGTTATTATTAGAAGCCCCACCCTTGCGTAGATTTACATCTAGCGCCAATCCTCTTAGATAATTCAACATGACGTTGAATGATGCTGGAGAATTTGGTGACTTAATCTTCTCGTTTTTGATAATAGAATCAAATGTCTGAGAGCGACCCATAATATCGTCAGATTTTATTGTAAGCATTTCTCGTAGTGTGTAAGCTGCGCCGTAACCTTCCAGTGCCCAGACTTCCATTTCTCCGAATCTCTGTCCTCCACCTTGAGCTTTACCTCCAAGCGGCTGTTGAGTGATGAGTGAGTAGGGACCAATAGAACGCATGTGAATCTTGTCTTCCACCATGTGGTGCAGTTTGAGCATGTACATGTAACCCACGGCTACATCTTGATCAAAGGCTTCACCTGTTCGTCCATCGAATAGTTTCAATTTTCCGTTTTCTGGAACTCCAGCTTTTACCAACTCTTGCTTGATTTCATCATGAGTGGCACCTAAGAATGGAGGCACGATAGCTTGGTAACCGAGAGTGTTCGCAGCCATACCGAGGTGCATTTCCAAGATCTGTCCCAAGTTCATACGAGAAGGGACACCGAGTGGTGAAAGTATGATGTCGATAGGAGTACCGTCTGCTGTGTAAGGCATATCTTCTTCTGGCAAAATAGTAGAAATAACACCTTTGTTTCCGTGACGTCCAGATAGCTTGTCTCCAACTGAGATATTTCGGATTTGAGCTACTTCAATAACTATTTTCTTTATGATTCCAGCTTCAAGTGTGTGACCCATATCGCGAGAGAATATTTTCACTCCGATGATGCGTCCAGACTTTCCGTGTTCCATGCGTAGTGATGTGTCTTTCACATCGCGAGCTTTTTCCGCAAAGATAGATCGAAGCAGGCGCTCTTCTGGGGTAAGTTCAGTCTCACCCTTTGGAGTAATTTTACCTACCAAGATATCGTTCTCGCGAACTTCAGCTCCGATACGAACAACTCCGTCTTCATCCAAGTCTTTTAATTTTAGTTCTCCAACGTTTGGAATATCGCGAGTAGTTATCTCGGGTCCAAGCTTGGTGTCGCGAACTACGCAAACGAATTCTTCGATATATACAGAAGTAAATTTACTCTTCTTGACTAATCTTTCAGAAACGATTATCGCGTCTTCGTAGTTTGCTCCAGACCATGACAGGAAGGCTACGAAAATGTTTTGTCCGATAGAGATCTGTCCACCCACAGTACTAGAAGTATCTGCAAGCACAGCTCCCTTCTTGACCTTGTCACCGATATTTACGTTTGGACGTTGATGGAAATCAGAGAAGTTATTGTTTCTTAGGAAGTTTACAAGTGGGTATGTAAGTTCTTTTTTACCCTTCACTACCACTTTCTTGGCATCAAGATATGAGACAACTCCTTCTTCTTCGGAGAGCACAAGGCGGCCAGAATCTCGGGATGCTAATTCTTCAACACCAGTAGCCACCAATGGAGCTTCAGGTAAGATACAAGGTACTGCCTGCTTCTGCATGTTACTTCCCATGAGTGCACGGTTAGCGTCGTTGTGTTCTAGGAATGGAATCAGGGATGTAGCGATAGAGAAAGCTTGGTTGGTAGCTACGTCGATGTAGTCTACTTCCCCCTTACTGATGATACCTGGACTGTTCTTCACTCTAGCCGCAACTTTTTCTTCAGTGATTTTTCCATCTTCATCATAAGGAATACCTGCGTGAGCAATGTTGTACTTCTCTTCTTCGAGCGCGTTTAAGTATTGAACTTCACCAGTGATCTTTCCATTCTTAACTTTGATGTATGGAGTTTCGATGATTCCAAATTCATTTATCTTGGCATAGGTAGACAAGTGCAAAATAAGTCCGATGTTTGGACCTTCTGGGGTATGAATCGGGCACACACGTCCGTAGTGGGATGGGTGCACGTCACGAACTTCTAGGCCGGCTCGCTCACGAGTAAGACCGCCGGGCCCAAGTGCAGATAGAGTACGCATGTGCTCCATCTCGTAAAGTACGTTTTCTTGCGCCATGAATTGTGACAGCTGGTTGGTGGTGAAAAATTCTTTGATACGAGCTTGGAGTGGACGTTGGTTGATGATCTGGATTGGCATCGCAGTATCAACATCAATGATAGACATTCTGTCTTGAATGTTTCTCTTGATTTGCATCATACCAGTTCGTACTTTTTGCTGAAGCATCTCTCCGACAAAGCGAACTCGGCGTTGACCCAAGTGGTCGATGTCGTCAGACTTTGCCTCGGGATCATTGTTTAGGGAAACTATATTATTTAAAACAGTAACAAGGTCGTCTTTGGAGATTGTTCGGCGAGCCATTTCCGCATCGCCCATGTCTTTATCAAAACGCTTGTTGAATCGGAATCGTCCAACTGGAGAAAGATCGTATCTCTCTGCAGTAAACAAAGAATCGATAAATTCCTTGGCATTGTCTGGAGTCGCCATGTCGCCATCGCGTAGACGCTTGTAGATTTCAATGTATGAATCACTAGCTGATTTCGCTAAATCCTTTGTCAAACAAGCCTTTATTGCCTCTTCAGCAAGAGGGTTCTTGGCAAAAGCCTTCAACATTGCTTCGTTACTCTCAAAACCCATAGCTCGCAATAGTGCAGTCACTGGGAACTTTCGCTTCTTGTCTATTCTCACGTAGATTGCGCCATCCGCATCAGACTCTATCTCAATCCAAACTCCGCGAGCTGGAATAATTTTGGCACCAAAGTATCGCTTGTTCTTACTTTCAGATTCAGTAAAGAAAACTCCGAAAGAACGCGCAAGCTGAGGAACGATAACACGCTCAACACCGTTGATGATGAAAGTTCCGTGTGGAGTCATGAGTGGAAACTCAGACATAAAAATCTCTTGCTCTTTTACAGAGCCGAGAATTTTGTTGGTCAACTTTACGCGAACTTTGAGTAGTCCGTGGTAAGTCAATTTATTTACTTTAGAATGATTCTCGTCAAACTTTGGTTCACTCAAAGAAAACGAGGTGAATTCTAGTTGAAACTTCTTTGTAGAGTAATCAGAAATAGGAGAAAATTCTTTAAAAACTTCTCCGATGCCCTTCTCTACTAACCAAGTGAATGACTTGGTTTGAGCTTCTATTAAATTTGGGAACTCTATCAAGGGTTTCTTATACCTTGAAAAAAACTTCTTTGGACGCTTGCCGCTCTCTCGAGACTCCTCGTTTGTGAGTGTTTGCATAGTTTATCTAGCTAAAATTAACTAACAAAGTAGATAAAATACAACAAAAAAGACAGAAGTCTTTTTATTAGCTTTTATCTACTTATGAACCTTATAATGGCAAACATTGACTCAGAGAAACTCAATCGATCAATATGTAAATAGTATACTCAGAAAAAATATTTTGTCAAATTATTTGCTTTCTGTTGGTTTACTTAATTCAGTCCACCAATACTCAATTTCTTTTTCATCTCCTTGGCCAACTAAAACCAGTGCTTCCTCAAATTCTTGAACGCGATCCTGTAAATTTGAATGCTCCTTCAAAACTTCGTGAGAAGTAAAATAATCCTTTTGCTGACTCTCATATTTGTCTGAACCAGTCTCAACGATCCAATCTGTCTCATCAGCGGAACCACGTTCAATATGGCTTGGCATCGGACCTCGTTGTTGCGAAGATGGTGACTTATAATCTGTATAGTAGGATACCTTCTTGTCCAAATCGCTGAATTCATCTTTCGCCTTCTGTAATGCTTGCTCAAGGTAAGATGTGACCTTTGCTTTTTTACCCTCTAAACTTTCTGCACTATTCTTAGGTGGCTCGTTAAATTGGTTCATATAGACATTATATACTCTTCTTATTTTTCTTCCACTCCTCTATATCTTTATGGTTCCCAGAAAGCAGAACTTTGGGAACTTTGTAGATTTTTGACTTCTTGCCCCGTCCTTGCGGGGTGTATTTTAAAATTTCCGGTCGAGTGTAGACTTCACTTGTAGACACTCGCTCTTCTTCTAGGGATTCAAATTTACCCAGCACTCCTTTGATCTGGCGAGAAATACAATCTATCAAAACCATGGCTGGAAGCTCACCACCAGTTAACACATAGTCCCCTATGGAGACATCCTCGGCTTTAAAAATCTTTTTCACTCGAGCATCGATGCCTTCATAGCGCCCGCAAATAAAAATTATGTCAGTATATTTTTTGACTGCTTGTTTCGCATAGTCAGTGGTAAACTTTTTTCCACTTGGAGAAAAATTTATTATTTTTATTTTCTTATTCTCTTTGCCCGAAGCCTTCACTGCTTTTTCTAACGCCTTTAACATCGGCCCCGCGCGCATGACCATTCCCGGTCCTCCGCCGTAAGGCTTGTCATCCACTGGTTTGTAGTTGCTCTGACTTCCTTTTACAAAGTCCCTAGGGTTATAAAACTTTACAGATATATGTTTGTTCTTGAGTGCCCGCCCTATAATAGACTCATTCATATATGAATCAAATATGTCGGGGAAAATTGTAATTACGTGGAAATTCATAGGCATTAGGCAGTTAGGCTTTAGGCACTAGCTTCTCAATTTCTTGCTAGAGCCTAGCGCCTAGTATCCTAGAGCCTTAAATCCCCTTGAGGTCTTCCATTGCTTGGTCAACTGTCTTTACTGAACCCATAGAAGCTCCGCTTGCACTGTGTTCAGAATGTTCTGGTCTCATACCTCCTTCTGGTTCATTGATCTTCAAATTCACTCGAGCGTTATTCTTCATACCGATGATTCGGAGAAGAGTTCGGATAGCTTTCGCTGTATTACCCATTCTTCCGATTATCTTGCCCATGTCGGCAGGATTTACAGTAAGAGAAATCAACACACCCATTTCATCAACAGTACGATCGATCTTTACATCATTCGGATTGTCAACGAGAGCCTTAACTACATATTCCAAAAATACCTTATCTGCGTCTTGCATAGTGTTTTTAATATTAATCTTCTAATCTTTTTTCATTTTGCAGTGTGCGACGTGACTGCTCTATATAGTATAACAGGATAGCTTATAGCTAGGCAAGATTATTTCTTGGCCTTCAACTCCTTGCGCTTCATAGTAGGCTTTTTCTTTGGCAGAACGTTTACTTTCTTACCAGAAACGATTTTTTCATGCACCATAAAGTTGTGCATGGTGCCTGAGAGCTGTGCGCCCTTGGCAATCCAAGTTTTTATTTTTTCACTTTCAAATTTTGTGACTCCAGCCTTGGGATTGTAAGTTCCGAGAATTTCTAGGAATTTTCCACTCTTGGTGCTGTTCTTTGAGTCAGTTAAAACCACACGGAATGCCGGGTCGTTCTTTCTGCCTATCCTTTGTAATCTAATTTTTAACATGAGAAGAGTTTAACACAATTTATAAAAAAGGCAAATAGAAACGATGATGGGCTGGCTCGCGATGTTTGCGAGCCAGCCCATTTCCTCGATGATACAAACCTCAGTGATTCCGCCACGCACGACCACCGTTGTTGGCCGGTGTGACAACTCCGCACCCCTGGCATTGGCCGTTGGGGTTGAAGTTCGGCTGGGTGAGATACAGATTGCCACCGTACCACCCAGCACCCTGCCAGTTGTTCCCGTTGTAGGGATCCTGGACACGAACCAACGCGCGAGCGGTGGCGTTCGCCGTACCAGTGGCGCGATCTGCTTCGATCTTGCGTACGGCAAGACAAAAGTCTCCCGCTTCCTTCGGAGTCATCCCGACTAACACGGAATGCTCCAAGCACTTGGGAGCCGATTCAAAGAGAACCGGACTCGGTGCCGCGGCCTGCGCGAGAGTCCGAGCAGCAGTCGGCGCACACCCAGTCGCGAGAGCCACAATGGCGCTCAGCATGAGAATCGACTTCATAACACCTCCAATTTGTGATGTGAGCCCCGGAATAGAGCCCACGGTACATATACTCTTACATAGTATAGCATATTCATACACATTTGTCAATATAAGCTTTATATGCTATATTACAAGGGTGAAAAACCAGAAAAAAGGCCATCAAAACAAGGGTCTCAGAAAAGAACTAAAACAAAGTAGATTGGAGGGTGTTATCTCCATCTCCTCCAAGGGTACCGGCTATGTAGCCATTCCCTCTTTTGGCGTGGGTAAAGATCCTGAAATTGACTTCAAACATTTGAATACCGCACTCCATGGAGACACTGTGGAAATAGCTCTTCATCCCAAAGGACGTGACCGACAAACCGCTGAAGTTACAAAAATAATCAAACGAGCGAAAAATCGTTTTGCTGGCGTACTGGAAAAAGAAAACAAAATGTTTTTCTTGAAACCAGATGACCACAAGATGTACACAGACATTTTGATTCCAGATGAATCCTTAAGCGGCGCCAAAGAGGGCGACAAAGTTTTCGTAGAAATTGCTTCATGGAAAGATGCACGCAAAGCCCCCGAAGGTCTCGTACTCAAAGTCCTCGGACGTCCGGGTGACAACGATGTAGAAATGCACTCCATCGCCATAGAAAAAGGTTTTGATGCCGAGTTCCCTCCTATTGTTGAAGCCGAAGCACACGCCATAGAGAAGAAAGGTATCCATGACGAGGATTTTAAAAATCGAAAAGACTTCCGTAAAATTTTGACCTTCACCATTGACCCAGCGGACGCCAAAGACTTTGACGATGCTATTTCTTTTAGGGAAATTTCTCCAGACACTTACGAAGTCGGCATACACATTGCTGATGTTTCCCATTATCTGAAAATCGGCAGTGAACTAGACAAAGAAGCTCAAGAACGTGGAACTTCTGTCTACCTGGTAGACCGCACCATACCCATGCTACCGGAAGCTCTATCAAACGACCTATGTTCCCTAGTGCCAAACCAAGACCGCCTGACTATGTCTGCAGTTTTTGTGCTTGATAAAAATGGGCACGTGAAAAGCGAATGGTTTGGACGCACAGTCATTCATTCACAAAAAAGATTCACCTATGAAGAAGCCGAAGTATCGATCAAAGATGCAAAGGCACCACTTCACACAGAACTAGCCATCTTAAATGGCCTTGCCAAGAAACTAAATAAGGATAGGTTTGCGAGTGGTGCACTAGTCTTGGAACAAGATGAGATAAAATTCGTCCTCGATGAGAATGGTGTACCGATCAAAGTCATCCCAAAGGAACGTGGAGATTCAAATAAATTGATTGAGGAGTTGATGCTCCTTGCCAATAGAAAAGTGGCGGAAGTTTTTGCTAAATCAGAAAAACAAGAAGGAGCTTTCATCTACCGTATCCACGATCTACCAAGTAAAGAAAAGATGGAAGACTTGGCTTTTTTCCTAAAGAGTTTGGGTTACAAAGTATCACTGGTAAATGGTAACATCCCAACCAATCAACTAAATGAATTACTAGAAAAGATGTCTCACGGCAAAGAAATTGTCATGAAAGACACTGTGCAGAGAGTCATCATCCGCTCTATGGCCAAAGCTATCTACTCCACAAAAAATATCGGGCACTACGGACTCGCCTTTAAATTCTACACTCACTTCACTTCCCCGATTCGTCGCTACCCTGACGTCATCGTACACCGCTTGTTGATGGATCACTTGGAAGGTATTAAAACCATGAAAGAAAAAATGCCTGAACGCGCTAAAGCCTATGAAGCATTGATGCGTACTGCTTCAGATCAAGAAAAGCGAGCTTCTGATGCTGAACGTTCATCTATCAAATACAAACAAGTAGAATACATGTCTACTCGAATTGATAAAAAATTTGATGGCATAATCAGCGGAATCACAGAATGGGGCATGTATGTAGAAGAAGTGGAAACCAAGTGTGAAGGTCTAGTACGCGTACGTGATTTGTCAGATGACTTCTATATGTTTAGTGAAAAGAAGCTAGAACTCGTGGGACAAAAGAAGAAAAAAGTCTATCGTCTAGGTGATCGAGTAAAAATAAAAGTTAAGGGGGTTGATTTAGAGAAGAAAACAATAGATTATGTATTGGTATGATAGTGAACCGCTTCGGTCCTAAAACCAAAATATCTATTTTCATAATATTCTCAGTAGCCATAGGTATATGGGCTAGTTCTTTGTTGTTCAATCGTGCGGTGCATGATAATTCTCAAGCTTCAGTTTTAGGTGGAGCCTCTGGAGAAATCATAGAAGCCAAAGGTCCAGCTTATTCGTATTCCACCAAAGATATAACTAAAAAACCTCGAGTATCTGCCGAGGCGTATGTCGTCGGAGACCTAGATACCGGAGAAACCATCCTAACTAAAAATGAAGACAAGAAATTCCCCATAGCTTCAGTCAGTAAATTGATGACAGCCTTGGTTTCAACAAATACATTGGATGTAAACAATCAAGTGCAGATTTCCAAACAAGCTCTGTCAACTGAAGGCTCCAATGGAAATTTCCGACTGAACGATTTAGTAAAGATAGACGACATCCTGTATCCGCTTTTGATTGAGTCCAGCAATGACGCAGCGGAAGCTCTGGCTTTGAGCGCTGGCAGAGATTCTTTTTTACAAAACATGAACGCATCGGCCAAAGAAATAGGACTCGAGTCTACTTCGTTTGAAGACCCTAGTGGACTATCCCCTCGCAATATTTCTACTACCTTAGATTTATTTAAACTCGCGAAATATATCAAAGACCAAAAGCCAGAAATATTTCAAATCACCACCAACAGAAGCCACAAAGATGCCAAGCACACTTGGTTTAGCAACAATCAATTCTTGAAAGACATTGGCTACACTGGGGGCAAGAGCGGCTACACAGATGAAGCATTGCAAACCGTCGTCTCTACCTTTTCCCTACCCATCCCTGGATTAGATGAACCTACACCCCGCCCTATCGCCATCACCTTGCTACGTAGTCGAGACAGACACAAAGACGTAGAGAGTATTTTAAAATATTTAAAGACTAATGTTACTTATGGTGAAGGGATTGCTAGCTTGTCACAAATAATCAAAGACCCGCTACCACCTGTACCAGAAATAAAAGAGCCAGACTTTGTGAGCTTGGCTTTCGCGGGTGACATCATGCTAGACCGAGGAGTAAAAAATTCAGTCATGAAAAATTTCGGTGGAGATTACTCAAAACTTTTTGACAATTTAGACATTTTAAATAAATCCGATGTCGTATTTGCCAACTTGGAGGGTACGGCTTCCGACCAAGGCAAGGACTTGCACAACCTGTACTCATTCCGCATGGATCCATCTGTGATACCAGCACTCGCTGGGGCTGGTATAAATATATTGTCAGTCGCCAACAACCATGTCGGTGACTGGGGACGAGACTCTTATGCTGACACATTGTCTCGCCTGCGAGAGAATGAAATTCTCTACACTGGTGGCGGATCAAACATTGCCGAAGCTGAACTGCCAGCGACTATGGAGAAATACGGCATCCGCCTCGGGTTCTTGGCTTTTTCTGACAAAGGTCCAGAGTGGATGAAGGCTACTGCCACCACAGCCGGCATACTCTCCGCGAACAACCCTCGCTTTGAGGAAATAATAAATAACGCTTCGAAACAAGTTGATTACCTTATCGTCTCCTTCCACTTCGGTGAAGAATACCAAGGAAAACATGACGCGCGACAAGAGGCACTTGCCCACCGTGCAGTAGATAATGGTGCAAAAATAGTCATCGGACATCATCCACACGTAATACAAGACACTGAAGTTTATAAAAATAGTTATATCGTTTACTCTCTGGGTAATTTTATTTTTGACCAAAAATTTAGCAAGGCCACAATGGAAGGTATGTTGCTAGAATTAAAATTGGGTAAAGACGGCAGTATCTCAGCTACAAAAAATATAGTGAAGTTGAATAATGTTTTCCAACCAGACTCTGTGGTTTTGGGCAAAGAGGAGAAAATAATTACTCAATAAAAACGCAAGGAGCCTCGACCGTCATGTAGACCGGCCGAGGCTCGTGATGCTCTCTAATATCGCGAGAGAGCTTCGCTTCCATCCACGAACTGTGAATTCAGGGCCATTTTGATGCTGTCGGGAACCTTGAATCCCAAATCATGGGCGAGCCTATGATTGGCCCAAAATTCATTCTTGGCCTTGTCGACCCGCTCCTTGATCTGATTTTCTGCGTACTCCGTCACCCCACAAACCGGGGATTGAGCGTAGAATTTCCTCTGTTCTTCAAACAACTTCGTCAGCTCTGTGGCAAACTCCCTCATCCGAGCCGTCACCACGTCCTGCGTGACGAACTGATCGATGAACCGACGGCGGCGAGTGATGAACTTGTACGCATCCTTGACCGCGACACCCAACAGGCCGATCGCGAACAACACAAGAACAACCTGGGCCGCGTGCTTCAGAAACTCCAACATGGATCACCTCCAAGGAACATTTCCGGCGTAATGCCATGAGGAGTTCTTCTCCCCAAGAAAGGTGTTCTTCACCTTTACGGAAATAACTACTTATATATTATATCATAATAAACAACCAAAGTCAAAGAATTCTATTTCGCAATAGCTACTGCTTCATCAAAACGAACAGATAGGAGCTTGGAAGCTCCGTCGCCACCGATGGTAACTCCGTACAGCATCCCCGCTCGGGACATGGTCTCGCGGTTATGGGTCACCACTATGAGTTGTGAATATTTAGAAAGTTTTTCGAGCATATCTCCGTATTTTCTGGAGTTCGCTTCATCAAGCGCTGCATCAGTTTCATCTAGTACTAGAAATGGCGGTGGATTTACTTGAGACATGGCAAAGAGTAAGGCGATAGATGTCAGTGATCGTTCACCACCGGATAGTGCATGGAGTTCCTTTACCTTCTTGTGTGGCAGTGACACGTCTATCTCTATGCCCTGCTCGAGTACTAATTTATTCTCATCATCACTTGAGCTGAAATCTTCACCATATCCCGTTTCCGCCTCATCGGCGGATCGCCGGCGAGGCGATTTATTTTCCACAACTACGTTTAGTGACCCATGTCCTCCACCAAACATGAGTGAGAAGAATTCTTGGAACTCAACATTTATTTTCTTGATTCCATTTTTAAATTCTAGGTCTATCTTTTCTTTTAAGTCAGCCATTATCTTCTCGAGTGACACCACACTCGCCTGCAAGTCTTCTATTTCTTTCGCCAGAAAAGCATCACGCTGTGAAACCTCTTCAAATTCTTTGACTACTTCGTGCCCACCAGTACCAGCGTCTTCGAGCTTTATCTTTATTCGTTCAATTCTTCTGCGTAAGTCTTCCTGAGCTACCCCATCTATTTGTCCCTCTATTTCAAAATGTTTGTAAGCCAAAACTTCCACTCCGATCAAGGCATGGCCTTCTTTGATTTCATTTTCCAAAGCTTCCTCACCTTTTTTGAGGTTCTCTTCTTTCATGTTTATCATGCTTAGCGCACTTGAGAGTTCTTGATGTTTCACCTTCCAAGTGAACTTCTCACGCTCTTTGTCGCGAAGTGATTCCATCTCAGCATTTATATCTCGCTTCAGTGCTTCAGCAGATAAAGACATCTGGTGTTCTTCATCCTCAATTTTCTTCATCTCGGAAACAATCTCCGCTTGATTTTGTTTCAAGTCTGCCACAGCATGCACTTGTGGTCGGCCAGCTTCTGGCTTTTTGTTGAATTTATTTAAAATATTTTTGATACTTTGGAGAATGGGTTTGATTTCATCCATACTCTCCTTGGCGATAGCTTCATTGATAGAATCATTGACCTCATCCAAAATACTTTTGATTTCTTCTTGAGAAATCACCACCATGTCTGGCTCTTGCTCTCTTCTGGATTCCTCCATCTCTATCATTCCTTCGATACGGCCGAGTTTGCGCTCCATATCATTCTTGATATTACGAATTTCATTGATTTTCTTTTCAATCGCGCGAAGCTCTTCTATTTTTGGATTATTCTTGGTAGAGTTTTCATCATCAGTTTCAGCAATACGCGCATCCACCTCTCGTAGCTCCTGTACTATCTTGTTTTTCTCAGATGATAATGCGTGTTTCTGATTTTCTAAATACAAACTTTCCTTCTTGAGGTATTCTCGGTATAAAGTAGCCAGCTCCACTTGCATCTCTTTGGTCTTTTCAAATTTCTCTACTTGCTTACGCAAAAAGTTTAAGTGTGGAGCATTTTCTCGACGAAGCATGGTCACTTCTTTCATGTTTAGATTGGTGCGTTCGAGTTTGCGTTCACTATCTTTGATGCGATATTGATACACCTTGAGTCCGAGCGCGTCTTCTACCATCTCCCGTCTATCACGTGGAGATGCATTCAATATTCTGTCAGCTTCACCTTGAGAAATGATGTGGTGTCCAGACGAACCGATGTTCACAGAAGAAAGTAGGTTGTGGATATCTTTGAGTCTAACTTCAGAACCATTTAAAATATATTTATTGAGTCCATCCGGAAAAACTTCACGAGAAATAGAGATGGTATCATAATTCAAATCTACATTTTCACCGTCAGCGTTGGAAAGTTTGAAAATCTTATCCGCATTATTGAAATATATTGTCACCTTGGCTCGAGTCCCCTTCGGGGCATTCTTGGAACCCTTGAATATCATGTCGGCTCCAGCCTTACCACGCATAGACTTCATGGACTGCTCACCTAGCACAAATCGGATAGACTCCACTACATTGGATTTACCAGAACCATTTGGACCCACGACAGAAACTATCGGGCTGACGAATTCCAAATTTGTTTTTTGGGCGAAAGATTTAAATCCGTTTATCTCTAAATTAAGAAGTCGCATAATGCAAAGTAATTATAGCCAAAATGTATTAGTCTAGCCAATTTCTTACTTTTAATGCTGCTTCTGCGGCCTTTTGTTCGGCTTCTTGTTTGCTCTTACCTTTACCTTCGGCTATAAGGTCAGTACCAAAGAAAATTCCCACTGTAAAATGTTTATCGTGATCTAGTCCACTTTCGTGAGTAACTTTATAGGATGGAGTCAATGACACATATTCCTGTGCTTTTTCTTGAACCAAAGACTTTGAATCTCGCCAGAGTTTCTTGCTGACTATCTCATCAGTTTTGTGAAGTAAGGTTTTAGTTATAAATTTTTCAGCTGTATCATAGCCCTGATCTAGGTACACTGCTCCGACATAGGCCTCATAAGTATTCGCTAGGATATATTGTCTAGCCTTGCCCATATCTTTGGACTCACCCTTGGAAAGAAGCAGGAAATCATTCATACCAATTTCTAAAGCCATACCAGAGATAATGATAGCGTTCACGAGTGCACTGCGCACCGCGGTCAACTCACCTTCATTAAAGGTTGGATATTTTTTATATAAATAATCTGTCACTATGAGTTCGATGACTGCATCACCGAGGAATTCTAGGCGTTCGTTGTGGGAAGTACCTGCGGATGGATTTTCATTGATATAGGAACGATGAACAAAAGCTTGCTTTAGTAGGCTCTTATCTTTAAAAAATATCTTTGTCTTTTTCTCAAAATCTTCAAACTGAATCATGTGTTTAGGCTCTGGGCGTCTAGGCTCTAGGCATTAGCATTTGCTAGCGCCTAAGGCCTAATGCCTAACTGCTATTTTTACTAATAATATCGACAGCTTTGGCCACCAATGGAATGATGTCATTATAAATTCTAAGCTCTGGAATCTCAGCCAAACTAAACCACTTGGCCCCATCTAGTCCGCCTGACTTCTCCAGCATCAGCTCTTTGTATTCACTGTGCGCCAAGAAATATGTGACCTTCTTCAAGAGCTTACCTTTTTCTGGGTGAGAAGCAACATATTGATTCTCGCCGAGCTGTTCTTTGATTTCAATATCTAGGCCAATTTCTTCTTTGATTCTTTTAATTGTCCCCTCATCTTCAGCCTCGCCTTCATTGATGTGCCCTTTAGATAAAGTCCAATAACCGAAAACATCATGCACAAAAGCTAAATACAGAGAGTCACCTTGTGTGGAATAAACCAAAGCACCGCCAAATTTCTCAACTGGCAACTTGGTGATATCTACCGGTTCATTTTTATTTTTTCTTTTACTTTGTTCGTCCTTACCTGGTTCACCGAGTTCTTTGTAAACTGCACCGAGTACGCCATTTACGAACTTTCCAGAATTCTCACCACCGAAAGTCTTCGCCAACTCTATGGCTTCATTGATAGCCACCTTTGGAGGAACTTGGGTTCGATCTCCAAACAAAAGTTCAGACAAACCAATACGTAGAATGTTTCTATCTACAATAGAAATCTTGGAAAGTGGCCAATCTGGCGCAGCTTTTTCTATGATTTCATCAATCACAGTAGTTTTCTTTAAAACAGTGTCGACTAGAGATAGGACAAATGTATCGTCCTCGAGTCCTGGTGCAAATTCTTTTAGATTTCTACTTAGTGCTTCTTTTACTTTGAGGTCATCCCAAGTTTTACCGCCGGACTGCATAAAATCCCACTCAAAAAGTGTCTGGAGCACTATTGATCTGGAAAGGTGCCTATTTGCCATTTTATAAAAAACAAAAATTACTTAATTGCTATTTGCCCGCTTCTGCTTTCTTGGCTTTTGCTTTCTTTTGTTTCTTTTCTGCCTTTTTAACCAAATCTACTACCTTTATTCCACGGTAAAAACCACAAGCAGGACACACGGTGTGTCGTCTTTTTAGGGCTTTACAGTTCTCGCATGCAGAAAAACTGGTACTCTCGAGCGCGTGGTGAGAGCGACGGTTTTTTGTATGCGATTTTGTATGTCTCATTCGTACTACCATAATGTCCTTAAATATAGCATATAAAACGTGAAATGCAAATAAGGATGTGATATTATGAGGTTTATGGAAAAGGAAGAGAAAAATGCGAAATTAAGTCATATGCGGCACACCCTAGCCCACCTTCTGGCCGCCTCTGTGGGAGAAATCTATAAATGGGACAATGTAAAACTGACCCTGGGGCCAGCAGTGGCACACGGCTTTTATTATGATATCGATTTCTTAGGCGCACATATCAACGACGAGGATTTAAAGAAGATTGAAAAAGTAATGAAGAAGAACCTCGCCAAGTGGACTGAGTGGGAGGCCAAAGAAGTCAGCAAAGATGAGGCTCTGAAATTCTTCAAGAATGAATACAAAGCCGAACTCATAAATGAAATCGTAGAACGCGGAGAAAAGATAACTACATATTCATGTGGTGGTTTTACTGATCTATGCCGTGGTGGACATACCGAAAACCCAGCCAAGGAAATAAATCCAGATGCCTTTAAACTTGACCGAGTAGCTGGTGCCTACTGGCGTGGAGATGAGAAGAATAAAATGCTTACTCGTATCTATGGACTCGCTTTTGAAACCAAAGATGAACTAGATGCCTATGTACACCAAAAAGAGGAAGCTGAAAAAAGAGACCACCGCGAGCTAGGAAAAAAACTTGAACTCTTTACATTTGATGAGGAAATCGGTAGAGGTCTCCCTATCTGGTTACCGAAAGGAAATATAATAAAAGAAGAGCTAGAAAATTGGGCAAAAGAAACTGAAACTAAATGGAATTACCAGAGAGTTACCACACCTGTAATTACTAAAGAGAGTTTGTTCTATACATCTGGACACTTACCTCTTTATAAAGAAAGTATGTATGCCCCTATTACCATTGAAGAGGAAAATTACTACATCAAACCGATGAATTGCCCTCTTCATCATAAAATCTTCTCAGCACTCCCACGAACCTATAAAGAGCTCCCATTGCGCCTAGCAGAATACGGCTGGTGTCATAGATATGAAGACTCTGGTAGTTTGTTTGGCCTTATGCGCGTACGAGGCATGCAAATGAATGACGCTCATATATACACAACAGAGGAACAAGCTATTCAGGAATTCGTAGATGTAATAAAACTACACGAATATTATTACAAAATCTTGGGTATAGAAAAATATGAAATGGAGCTTGCCCTACGCGATCCAAAGAAAATGGATAAATACCATGGAGAGGAAGCCGATTGGAAGAAAGCTGAAGAAATGACAATGAAAGCCATGGAGCTCTCTGGTGTGCCTTACAAAGTTGCTCACGAAGGAGCAGCATTTTACGGACCTAAAATGGACTTCCAGATTTATTCTTCGATAGGTAGAATGTTCTCAGCTTCTACCAACCAGCTGGATCTATACATGGGAAAAAGATTCAACCTGGAATATATGGATAAGGACGGAAAGAAAAAGACACCTTTCATTATCCACCGCGCACCACTTGGCACCCATGAAAGATTTATTGGATTCTTGATTGAACATTTTGCTGGAAACTTCCCTCTCTGGCTCTCACCAGTGCAAGTGAAAGTTATTCCTGTACGCGAACAACACAACGCCTACGCCAAAGAAATTTCCGACATGTTAAAAGAAAAAAACATTCGTGTAGAATTTGATGATAGAGATGCAAACCTCGGCACCAAGGTTCGTGAAGCTAAAAATCACAAAACACCTTACTGGGTAGTCATCGGCGACAAAGAAGTAGAAGCTAGCGCTGTCACGCTAGAGTCTCGCGACGCTGGCCAACTCGGTCAAATCTCAAAAGAAGAACTCGTAAACAAGTTAGTCGAAGAAATAAAGACTAAGCAATAATCTATAAATAAACTATTTTTATCCCAAGCTCTATGGCCTTTGCGTGCTCCTTGGTGGCTCCGTTGGACGTCTGCCAGTTGGGCATGAAGTACATAGCAGAAACAAGCCCTGAGTTAAATATTGGCCAATAAAAGTCTGTTAAGATTCTCTCTAGATGGTCGTCACTCGGATCAAGGGTCTTGAGTGTTTGCATCGGCTCTTCATATGGCATTTGGTCAAAGATGCTGAAACCTTGATCTTGAAGTTTCTTTATTGTTTCATTGAAAGCATTCAGGTTGGCTTCGATAGTGCCAAGTCCGCCAGTAGCTATGGGTCCGCACACCTGAATGATGGGCTTCGGTTGTCTAGCTATTACACGCTCGGCTATAATATATAAATCCTTGAAAGATTTTACATTCGCGAGATCTTCCCAGTCTTTGGGTTCCCAATATTTTTTTGTGATTTCACTAAATTCCATTTCTAATACAAAACAGAGGGAATTGCGATGCTTCCCTTACAATCCCCATAATCAGGTGGCATATTCCCAAAAAGATAAAATAGGAAAACGAACAGCATGGCGAGTAGTAGGAAAAAAGTGAGTTGGTATTTAGGAAAAATAAATTTTTGTCCTGCCTCTAAATTTAATAGTCTTATTGAATTTATTACTAAAATAAGTCCTAGACAAAAGAAAAAAGTTACAACCACAAGGAGTTGCTTAACTTCATTTAAATTTGTACATGGAATACCAAGAAAAATACCATTAGTTAAATACCGAAAATAAATAAAACCGGTAGCAATTATCAAGACAGCACCAAGGGTAGTTAAAATAATACCTAAAGTTTTGTGAGTGGATTTTTCCATATTAGATATCAATCTCGGCTAGTTTTGCATTTGATTGAATGAAAGACTTGCGTGGAGGAACTTCGGAACCCATGAGGATTTCAAAAACTTTGTTGGCTTCTTCGGCGTCAGATATATCTACTTTTTTCAATACACGATTCTTTGGATCCATTGTGGTTTCCCAAAGTTCTTCTGGGTTCATTTCTCCGAGACCTTTAAAGCGTTGGATGTGGACCTTGTTGGATTTTGCTTTCACCTCCTCTTCTTCACCCTCTTCGGTTCCAGCATTATCATCTGCGGACTCTAGTTCCACAACTTCTGAAGCTCCGCCAGCCAATTGTTTAACTATCTTATTTCTTTCATCATCAGTGTAGGCGTATAAAATTTCTTTACCTTTTTTAATTTTGAAAAGTGGTGGTTGAGCTATGTAAATATATCCTTGCTCGATGACCTGACGGAAATATCTGTAGAAAAGTGTTAAGAGTAGTGTACGGATGTGTGAACCGTCCACGTCGGCATCTGTCGCTATGATGATTTTGTGATAACGAATCTTTGAAGAATCAAAAGTGTCCCCAATAGATGTACCCATAGCTATGACCAACGCGCGCACTTCTTTGGAAGCTAGCATCTTGTCGATACGAGCACGCTCCACATTCAAAATCTTTCCGCGAAGTGGGAGTATGGCTTGAGTTCGGCGATCACGTCCCTGCTTGGCTGAACCTCCCGCAGAATCTCCCTCCACTAGGAATAGTTCAGATTCTGAAGCGTCTTTACTTTGGCAGTCCGCCAGCTTTCCGGGCAGAGTCATGCCTTCTAGGGCGCCCTTGCGGAGTATTGAGTCTTTAGCGGCCTTGGCTGCTTTACGGGCCTTCAGGGCCAAAATTGACTTGTTTATGATGGCTTTAGCATCATCTGGGTTCTCTTCTAGGAAGCCAGAGAAAGCTTCACCAAAAACCGTAGCTACGGCGCCTTGGGCCTCCATAGAGCCAAGCTTGGCTTTAGTTTGTCCTTCAAATTGAATCTCGCGAAGCTTTACAGAAATTACCGCGGTTAGACCCTCAAGAACGTCGTCCCCTGTGAATCCTCCTTCGGACTCCTTCATCATTTCATTTTTCTTGCAGTATGTGTTTAGGGTTCTAGTGAGCGCAGTTTTAAAACCAGTCACATGTGTACCACCTTCGGCTGTATAAATATTGTTCGCGAATGGGAAAATTCTGTCTACTATGTCGTCCACATATTGAAGCGCAATCTCCACCCCAACACCATCAATTTCTTTTTCAATATAAAAAATACTACTTTGAATTGGCTTCTGTAATTTGTTGTAATATTTTACAAGTGATACCAATCCTCCTTCAAAGTAAAATGACACAGATGGAACTTCTAGACCAAGGTCACGTAAATAAAACACATCATCCGGACCCATACCCTTTCCTTTTATGAGATTCTCATCATTGCGCGCATCGATTATCAAAATTTTCAAACCCTTCACTAGGTATGCCTGCTGACGAATGTGGCTCACCACAGTATTCCAATCAAATTTCAAATCTTTAAATATTTCTTGATCAGGCTCAAAAGTGATGATAGTACCATTCAATTTAGAAGTACCAATTTTTTTGACTGCTCCTTTTTTCTTACCTTGAGAATATTCTTGTACGTATTGACCACCATCTCGGTGAACCTCGGCCTTACAATAAATTGAAAGAGCGTTTACCACTGAAGCACCAACGCCGTGCAAACCTCCAGAAACTTTATATCCTTCCCCTCCGAACTTTCCTCCAGCGTGGAGTGTAGTCATGACAGTTTCAAGTGCAGAAACTTTTGTCTTCTTGTGCATGTCCACTGGAATACCTCGGCCGTTGTCAGCCACACGAATACGATTTCCAGGAAGTAAGGTAATTTCAATATCATTCGCAAATCCACCCATGGCTTCGTCGCGTGAGTTGTCAAAAATTTCCCAAACTAGGTGGTGTAGTCCATCTGGGCCAGTGGTGCCGATATACATTCCGGGACGCTTTCTGACCGGCTCTAGACCTTCCAAAACGGAAATGTCTGAGGCATCGTATGAATGTCCTTTTTTCTCCTCTTTTTCTTTAGCCATTTATGGGTCTATTATACTAAAAATATATAGCAACTACAAGCTAAAAAAGTATAATTTGCTTATTAAAAAACACTCTTCGGATTGTGTAAAACGAGCGATGGGGGCCATGCGAAATAATCGCAAAAGCCCCCGTTGATGATATTGCTCAGCAGGTATTGCTACCGACCTTACGCACGTATGCCTTGAACTCCTCGAGGTCCTTGAACTCTTCTGGAATGACCAGCACTTCGCTGGTTCCAGGCTTCTCGCTTGGTGACTGACTGCACGTATGCGGCAGCTCAGGATCATACTCCCTCCCACACTTCGTGCAAATTCTAGTAGGACTACACATCCCCCACCCCCGAGTAGTAAAAGTAAAGAACAATTGTCCTCGCCTAAACGAGAACACCAACTTCTGGGATAGAAAGCTGGTGTTTGGTTTGTAATTTATGTTTGGATTTTATTACAATGCAAAAATCAGCCTTCTATGTTGGAGGCTGGAACAACAAACTGAATTGAAAAATTTTGCATTGCTTATGTTCACTTTTTTATTATATTATTTTCGTATAAAAAGGCAATGGGAGGAGCTGCGCGATGGCAACCCCTCCCGTCTCACCGATGTCAGGTATAGAGCGCTCCACCGCCCTTCGGGTGGTGGTCGTCGAGTCCGGTGAGAGGATTCGACGGTGCATCTTCAGGCGACGGAGTCGTCTGATCGGGGGCCTTCTTGGCCGCTTCGTGCCGTTTGATCGTTGCACGCACATCAGCCTGAACAGCAGGATCAGCCTGCCGCCTTGCTTCTTCCCTTGCTTCAATTGCGCGAGAGAGAGCCCTGAGATTTTCTGGATCCAACGGATTGAGACTCCCCATAACCACTACCCCCGAGAGTAGGTGTACGTGTGCTGCGCGAAATTGCAGTATATTTTTATATCATATTTTTAATATATTTGTAAATAGAAATTTATTTATCTAACCTGCCAACCATCATGAGCTTTTATTTTTTCAGCAATCTTTTCCATGACGGGATTGATCTCTAGGTCAGTGAGTGTACGTTCATTAGATTGAAAAACTGTTCGAAAAGCATAAGAAATCTTGCCATCTTTTTTAAATTCATCAAAAAGCTCTGGGCCACGAACAACCAAACTACCTGCATTTTCCTTTATAACTTCGAGCACTTGGTTGCTTGGAACTGTATCAGGCACCCAGACTGATATATCACGAGCTATAAATGGAAACGGTGACCATGCTTGGAAAAAAGCAGTATGAGCCGAGCTTGTGTGCTTTTGCGAAGGAGTGGCTGAGCTTTGCTCAGAACCGAGCGACTGAGTAAAAGCATCAGGCGAGGCAAACTTACTTAATTCAACTTCTATTATTTTATTCTTTTCATTATAGGCCACATGTATTTCTTCACCGTTTTTGCCAAAAACTGTTCCAATTTCAAATATCTTAACTTCTTTTAGTCCAAGTAGTGGTGAATTTATTTTATTAAGCTTTAAGCTCTCGGTGAGTCCATCTGTCAGGTTTGTACGCAAAAATTTCTTATCGGAAGCACTCTCCAGTACTCCAACTTCTCCAGAACTAGAAAAAGCATAGGTCATAACTTCATTGTATCCCTCATCAAGCAATTTATTTCTAGCCCAAACCATCTTGGCGTATGCTTCACTTACTTTTGGCTGGAAAGAAACTTTTGGTACTTCAGTTTTTAACTTGTCATAACCCAACACTCGGCCGACTTCTTCAGCGATGTCTTCTTCTATTTCTAGGTCTAGACGAAGTGGAGGCACGGTTATTGTAAACACCCCATCTTGATATACGTATTCGAATACGTATCTCTTTAAAACATCTTCTACCTCTTCCAAGGACATTTCTCGCCCCAAAATTTTAGATACCCTCTCGATGGAGAATGAGAGTTTTCGTGTATCTGGTTTTTGCGGGTATACATCTACCACTTCTTCGAACTCAGTAGCCCCGTATTCTGCGATGAGAGCACTGGTCTCCAGCATGGCGAATTCACAAAGAGTTGCCGACAAGTCATTCTCAAATCTCTTAGCGGCGTCAGTAAAAATATTTATGCCCTTGGCAGTCTTGCGCACACTTGCGGGACCAAAGTTCGCCACCTCAATCACAATATTTTTTGTATTGGCATCTACTTCGGCAATCTTGCCACCCTTTACCCCAGCGATGGCTAGGACATTTTTCTCATCCGCTATAACAAGGTTAGAGAATTTTAATTTAACTTGTTTGTTGTCTAAGGTAGTTATCTCTTCCCCATCAACCGCATCTCTGACTATGATGGCTCCAGATAATTTATCTAGATCAAAACAATGGATCGGCTGTCCACAGTCATACATGACGATATTTGCAGCATCTACTACGTTGTTGATACTTCTCTGCCCAATAGATTCCAAGTGCTTTACCACCCACTCTGGTGATGGACCAACTTTTACATTTCGCACTATGCGCCCCATATAGCGCCGACATTTATCTGAATTTATTTCTATTTTTAAACCAGTTGGCTTGGCTTCCGGAACTTTATATAGCGGAGTCGGATCAAGATATTTAATTTGCAGTAAAGAAGAAATTTCCTTGGCAATGCCTTGGTGAGATAGTAGGTCGTGAGCACGGTTTGGTAAAATTTTTATATCAAAAATAGTATCATCACCAATTTTATCTACACTCTCCACCTCTGTAACATGATAAGTAAAAAGATCAGCAAGTTTTTGAGGCTCTGGTGCGTCTGGGATATAAGATTTTAACCAACTATAAGAAACTTTCATAAATTAAATATTTTTTAATTCCTTTAATATAAGGCTGGCGATCTGTTCCGAACTCATTTTTTCTGAATCAAAAATAGTCGCATCTTTAGACTTATGTTTCATGTATAAACCATAATTCCTTTTTACTCTTGCCTTACTAATTTTGGGCTTTCCTAAAAGTTCAGTTCTTTGTGCAACTCTCAGCTGTACAACAGGCTCAGAAGCATGTAATTGATAAAGAAAATATCTTGCTCCGTATTTTTTTGCCATTTTCTTGAAAGAAATTGCTCGTTCCTTTGTCATTGGCTCATCGTAAATAACACTTATTCCCTGCTTCAAGTATTCCTGTGTCATTGCTATTGCTACATTTCTACTTATCTCATTATCTGTGGGATTTCTTTTAAAATCTGAAATATAACGCTTTACTTTATCGAGACCAGTATGAGCCGTACGTTTAAGTTTAGCATGGAGGATTTTAGACAGAGTTGTCTTGCCGGCTCCTGTTGGTCCATTTATTATCATTAAAAATAATTTTTTGTTTTTGAGTTTGTCCTTCATATTAGAATTGATTTAATCTCAAATCACCTTGATAAAAAAGACGGACGTCTGGAATCCCCCATTTAATCATGGCGATACGATCGAGCCCACCACCGAAAGCAAAACCTTGAAACTTTTTAGAATCCAAGCCAATATTTTTTATGACATTTGGGTGTAGCATCCCCGCCCCCATCATCTCTAGCCAGCGCCCCTTGAATTTAGCGAAGACTTCGATGGACGGCTCAGTAAATGGGAAGAAACTAGGACGAAATTCTATTTCAATTTCTTCACCCAACATTTTTTTATAGAAATGAGTCAATACTCCTTTCAAATCAGACAAGGAAATATTCTCTCCAACCATGGTTCCATCAATCTGATGAAACTGCATTTCGTGTGTAGCGTCTGTAGCTTCATTACGAAAAACTTTACCAATAGAAATAAAAGCACAAGGAAGTCTGCCATCCTTGCCAGCTTGCTCTACTGCGCGTGCGGTGACATTTGTTGTATGAGTGCGTAAAACATTCCCTGGCTTATCCTTTATCCAGAAAGTATCCTGCATGTCGCGCGCTGGGTGATCCTTGGAGACATTTAAAACGTCAAAGTTGTACCATTCACTCTCCTGCTCGGGCCCAAGCGCAATTTCAAAGCCCAGATCCGCAAAAGCTTGATAGGCCTGATTGGCTAAAATAGATAATGGATGTTCACTTCCTCGGTTTTCCATTCCTGAAATATAACACAGAAATTACCCAAAATCTATGTTTTTATGAATGCACTTTTAGTCTTTTGTAGTGCTTTTTATATTGATGAGGATGTTTTTGTTTTTCTGCCCCGACGAAAAATTTATTCAACTTTCTGGGAAACTTGTCACAAACATGACAAACCTTGGAACAATAGCCGTGCAACTTTGCCTGACACTGCTCACAACAAATAAACAACACGTGGCAAGATTGATTTTTGCAATGCACATAATCATCGCACTTTACCTTTTCACACACCTGACAGTCTGAAATAGTTTCGTCTCCAACCTTCTCCCCCAATCTTTCATCGAAAACAAAGTTTTTACCTTTAAATTTATTTTGTAGACCTTTGGCTTTGACCTGATGTGCGTAATCAATAATCCCACCCTTGATGTGCTTCACATTTTTAAAACCATTGTGTTTCATCCAAGCTGAAGCTTTCTCGCAACGAATACCGCCAGTACAATACAAGAGAACTTCTTCATCCTTTTTATCTTTGAACATATCGTGCACCTTGGCTAGCTGTTCACGAAAAGTATCTACATTCATTATCTTGGCACCCTGAAAATGCCCGATAGCTGCTTCGTACATATTACGCATATCTATCACCGTCACTCCGCGATCAATCATGTCGTTCACATCTTCCGCTACTGCATACTCACCAGTGTTTGCTGGATCAAAGGTAGAGTCGTCCAACCCATCCGCCACTATCTTGGCTCTGACTTTGACGATCAGTTTTATAAAACTAGAAGTTCCTTTTTCTTCTACGGCAACTTTATATGGAACACCAGTGAATTCTTTTATTCCTTGGACCAAGGCATCAAAGGCCTGCCAATTCGGCTCTGGCACATTCATCTGTGCATTTATACCTTCATGAGCTATATAAATACGTCCCAAACATTTCAATTCGGAAAACTTATCAAAAAGAAAATCTCTCATGGCTTTGGGGTCAGAAATTTTCACATATTTATAGAAAGACACTGTTTTTCGAGAAAAATTTTCCTTAGCCAGTTCTTGTAAAAGTTCTTCCTTGGATTTTGTATTAACCCTTTTATACATATGGTTATCTTAGCCAGAAAAAGGAAATTTTACAAGCCAAAAAATATTATGTTAAACTTGAGAAGTGAAAAAAATACAACAGATTTTGGCCCTACTAATAGTCATACTAAGTCTTGTCGGCCTTTATTTAGGCTGGCTAGATAACGGGCCAGCTTTGTAAATCTCGGCAATTTGGCAATACTCACACTCTGTATTCTTGCCATATGAATTATATTGGCAAGGTCTCTCTACCCAAGCACCAGATTTAACCAACTCATCATAATCCTCAATATCTTTGATGAGTAAGTTGGTTTCGGTGCCAGAAATAACCCTATCGTAAAAAATATCTTTAATATGTTCTGCTTCCAAAAATTCCAATCTACTTTCTCTGACATCTACTTTCCACTTTGGACTGTTCTGTAACAAATATGAATACATCGAGAGCTGGCGTAGATAGCTACTCATCCTGCCTTCATCATTTATCTTTTCAATATCTGACTTTTTTCTAACACCACCTGTTTTAAAGTCAGTGACTCTAACCTCCTTACCACCCAAATTTTCTATTAGATCTATTTTTCCATAAATATTTAAGTGTGGAAATTTGAAATCGGTATAAGACACGCTCTGTTCATTTTTATAGCCCAATTTTATTTCTGGCAATCTGTTTTTTACCCAACGCACCACAATACTCATAGATTCCTTATCTAGATTCAGTGCTTCTAATTCTTTGGCAGAAGGTTCGTGTCCTAATTTTAAAATTTTATCAATCGATGAGTGAACATCATTACCAAACTTCAAACTATCTGATTGAGCTTCCGGCAATTGCAGTAGATTCCTAAAATACCACTTCCACGGACACTCAAAGAAATTATTTAACAAAGACACAGAGACTTTTCGGTCTGCGTAATCTCTCGCCACTAATTTCTTCAAACTATCTATACCAGTATGCTGTTCTACTCTGGCTTTTTTCTCCACATAAGCTTTCTCATCACTACTTAAAATAATTTTCTCAGTTTCATCTGCGCTCTGTTTTTCAAACTCCCCTTCCAAGTCCGCTACAATGTGGGCCAACTCTTGATCACCTCCAGTGTAAGACTTTAAAGCATAAGAAATAGTGCAGAATCTTTTCGCGCGAGTTATGGCTACATACAGCTGACGCTTGAGCACTTCTTCATCTCTAGTTTCAGCTTTCTCTTTTACAGACTCAGGCAAAGAAAACCCGCCCTTACGCCCGCCACCAAAAGATTTCTCATCCATGTGGGCAATCCAAACATAATCAAATTCCAAACCCTTGGAACCGTGCAGGGTTAAAACTTTTACTCCTTCGTTCGGAGAAAATATAGCCAAAGGTATGTGTTCATCGTAAGCAATCATTCTATCCAAGAAATCCATGAATTCTTTTAGATTAAGTTGTGGGTTTTTTTCTACTTGGAATAAGGCCAAGTGTAGCAAGGTTCTGATGACTTCTATTCTAACAATTAATTCTTCGTGATTTTGAGACGAATCCAATAAAAACTCAGTACCAACCTTTTGTATAAATGAATAAAGTGGCAAAGAGGAAGAATCTAGCCAAGATTTTAATTTTCCAATCCAAGTATTTATTTCATTACCATTATCAAATAAACTATTTTTTTCTTCCTTTATATTCACCAAAGACAGCTCACGCATTTTATTGTCCCTGATAAATTCATGAGCTTTCAATGGAGAAATACCAGAGAATTTATCAAAGAAAGATTCACCTAGGGCCACGCCATCATTTGGATTGGAAATTATTTTCAACACTCGTAGTAAAGAAATAGCTTCAGCTGAATCAAAAAAATTCAAAGTTTCACCAGCTGAAACTGGAATATTCATATCTTTAAGTAGAGCTATGGTACTGCGCACTTGGCGATTCTTGGGCACCAAAATTGCCATATCATTCACATCTCCACCTTGCTTTAACTTATCTTTTATATCCAAAACAGCAGAAAGTATTTCATCTCGATTGTAGTACGCTTCCACCAAGCGCAGATTGTGATTCTCCTTATGGTGGCTTTGAAGCTTGCCAGTTGAGATAGAGCTTTCTAATAATTGGTGTGCAGAATCCAGAATCTGCTGAGTAGAACGATAATTTTCTAGTAAATTTATCTGCTTAGCCTTACCAAAAGTATTTTTAAAATTCTCGAAATATTGAAGCGAAGCACCACCAAAACCATAAATCAATTGGCGATCATCCCCCACCACAAAAATATTTGGTCTGTCTTCGCCCTTCCAGACATTTTCCAAAAATTCATTTTGCACTCCACTCGAATCCTGGTGCTCATCAATCAAAACATATAAGAAATTTTCTTTAATATAGTTTTTAACTTCTTCAGATTCTTCTACTACCCGCACTAGTGACTCTAATATATCATCATAATCAAACAGATTCTTTTCTTTTTTATAGTCTTCATACAAGCCATAAAATCTCACCGCTTCGAGTGAACGCTCGAGCCCCTCAATTTTTGCTTGGACATCTTTTTTGAGTTCCCCCTTACTGGCTCCACGTGAAGAAATACTAGATGGATCACGTTTTATGCTTTGAATTTCTTCCTCTACTTTGTTTTGAAAATCAGGCGGGCTGATGCGTTCTCGCTTTAATATAGAAATTAAACTTTTAAGATCTCTAAAGTAACGGGTAAAGTCAGAACGCGGACGAATAAATTTCCAATCATTGTTTTGCAAAATATCATCAAAAAGCGCCACAAAATCCTTGTCATCCATTAGCTTGGGTTCTTCCTTTAAACCAAGCGCAGTGTGATATTTTTCCATTATTTCCATGCCAAAACCATGGAAAGTAGCCACCCTCACCTTGGAAGCTTCAGGTCCGATATACTTACGTAATCGCTCTCGCATAGCTTTCACTGCTGAGTTTGTGAAAGTCAGACACAAGATACCATCCGCTTTAACATCTGTATCCAATAAAATTTTACCTATACGTAGCGCCAGTATCTGAGTCTTTCCAGTACCCGGACCGGCTACCACCATCACTGGGCCCTCTATAGCGTCCACAGCTTCTTTTTGAGCCTTATTTAGTCTTTGATACTCTTGTTCAAAAAAGTTTTCTATATTCTTGGTTGCACCCATATTCCACATTATATACCAATTATTTAAATCTTTTTAGGAAAGATATAAGAGAGAACAATTGAAAATATCAAAGCAAACATTATGACGGCAAAAGAAACAATAGAAGAAATGTGTATCCCAATTATGCCTACGAGCATTTTAAGCCCTATGAAAATAAGTACGACGGCCAAACCTTTCTGCAAGTGATGGAAGCGATGTAAAATATTTTCCAAAAGAAAAAACAAAGCTCGCAAACCCAAAACAGCAAAAATGTTTGAAGTAAAAACAATAAATGGATTCTGGGAAATAGCAAAGACTGCTGGAATAGAATCAACAGCAAATACAATATCTGTTGCCTCTACCAAAAGCACGATCATAAAAAGCGAGGTAAAGAAAAACTTGCCATTTTCGCGAAAGAAAAACTTGCCTCCATGATGACTATCCGTAAACGGGAATATTTTGTGAGCGAATTTGATAACCTTACTGTCTTTCAAATCAACATGTTCTTCTTTTTTGCTGGCCAACAATTTTATTCCCGTATAAAGTAAAATTGCGCCAAAAACATACAGAACCCAGTGGAACTGACCTATGATATAGGAACCCAATAAAATAAAAATTGCCCGGAAAACCATAGCGCCCAATATACCCCAAAAAAGTACCCTATGGTGATATTTTTCTTCAAGTTTGAAATAGCTAAAAATAAGCATTATCACAAAAAGATTGTCTACAGAGAGCATCTTTTCTGTGACATAAGCAGTGACGAACTCAACAGCCAGCACCTGCCCCATATATATATAAATAAGCAAACCAAAGATAAGGGATATAACTATCCAAAATATAGACTGGTACAGAGCTGGACGAAAAGCTATCTTGTGGCTGGTTCTATTTAAAAACCCCAGATCAGCTATTAAAAATCCAATCACTAAAACTCCAAATATTATCATTAAATAGTCTTGAGCTACCATGATGATATATTACTCCATTTTCCTATTTTTGTCCTCTTTATAGAAAAGGCTAACGCCGGCACACCCACTTTCTCTCCCAGGTCATGGGCTATAGCTCGCACATAGGTACCACTTTCACATTTGATGTGAAAGTTAGCTATAAAGAAATGGTTTTTATTTTTTACCAACTTTTTCTCCCAAACTTTTAGAATTTCATTCTGTCGAAAATCACCCTGAACCCGAGAAACCCGATTTTGAATATTTTTCAAAAGACTCTCGGCATCAATAACTTCAATTTTATTAAACACCAGACTCCTAACGTGAACCTCCCGCTCGGGTGGAATTAATTTCACCCCCTTACGGGCATACTCAAAAAGTGGCCTACCGTTTACAGTTCTGGAAGAGTAAACTGGATATTT
>JAGOPQ010000004.1 GCA_017991915.1 Minisyncoccota bacterium
CCATGCCGTAGATGATACCGAAGTTGATCACTTTGGCCTGTCGACGCATTTCACTGTCTACTTTTTCAAGTGGCACCCCAAAAACAAAAGACGCCACTCCAGTGTGAATGTCTTCTTGGTTGTGAAAAATTTGCGTCATCCTTTTATCCCCTGAGAGCATGGCCGCCACTCTTAACTCAATCTGACTATAATCAAAAGCCACGAGCTTGGAACCTTTTTTAGCAACAAAGGCACTGCGAATTCGTCGCCCCAACTCTGTCTTTATAGGTAAATTTTGCAAATTCGGATCCGTAGAGGAAAACCTACCGGTAGTAGAGCCGTTCTGAGTAAACTTGGCATGAAGCCTGTTGTCTGCCGTGGCCATTTGCGGAATAACATCAATATATGTAGATAGTAGCTTCTGCAATTCTCGATAAGCCATAATCTCCTTGATAATAGGGTTTCCCTCTTCTAGCTCTTCAAGCACCGAAACCTTGGTGGAAAAAGATCCGCTCTCTTTTCTTTTGGATTTGGTTTTCATTCCCAGCTTTTCAAAAAGCACCTCTCCTAATTGTTTAGGTGAATTGATATTAAATTCCATCCCCGCCATTTTGTATATTTTGCTTATCAGTTTATCTAGCTCTTCGTGGTATTCATGGGAAAGTTCTTGAAAATATTTTTTATCTATCATGATGCCGTGCTCAGACATGGCTCTCACTACTGGTATAATTGGTTTCTCAATTTCTTCGTACACCAATTCGAGTTTTTTTTCTTTTAATTTTTCAAAAATAGATTTATAAGCTTCATCAAACTTTTCGCTTTTACCAAAAAGCAAAACGTCATCTAGGGTTGGATTGGCTATGTCGGAATTTATCAGCCACAGGGCAATGCTGGCTTCTTGTAATTTATTTTCATCTACTGCTTCGGCTTTTACTTTGGGCAAAGGCAGGGTGTCCATCTGACTCTCGCCACCACTCTTACTAAAGAATGTTTTTAATCTGGCAAATAAACTGCGGAATTCAAATTCCGTGAATATTTTTTCTATCTTCTTTAGATCTGCCTCTTCCCAGAATGTTTTTTCTGGAATAGCGAAATCGATTGGGGCATCTCTCCTTATTTTGGCTAGGGTTTTGGAAAATAGAGCCTCTTCTTCGTTGCTTTTCAATAACTCAATCATCCGCTCCTTTACTCCCGCTTTTATGAGCGCATCTTCGTCTTTTTTTATTTTTTTGTAAATTTCTTCTACGGTGCCAAAATTCTTTATTAAATCCGTGGCGGTTTTTTCACCAATACCCTTAATGCCGATGATATTGTCAGATGGATCCCCTCTCAGACCTTTGTAGTCTGGTAAAAGTTTGGGCGGAAAACCAAATCGAGACAACACCGCATCTTCATCGTACAAAATAGTATCGTTGATTCCTTTTTTGAGAGTATAGACTTGAACTTTCTTGTCATCTATTAATTGCATTGTATCCATGTCGCCCGAAGCGATGATGACTTTGATGTTTTTATTTTTATCTAATTTTTCTACAATTGTGCCAATAACGTCGTCAGCCTCAAAACCAGGTGCGTCGTACATAGGCACACCAAAAGCTTCAAATATTTTTCGAGAACTCTTGAGTTGAGAAATGAGTGCATCGTCAGTCTTGGCCCGACCAGCTTTGTATTCATCATAAGCTTCGTGTCGGAAGGTTTTACCCGGCAAGTCATAACAAGCCACTATATAGTCTGGCTTTAAGTCAGTTATTATCTTCATCAGCATGGTTGAGAGGCCATACAGAGCTCCGGTCGGCTCGCCACCTGAAGACAAAAACTCTGGCAAGGCATGGTAAGCGCGGTGGATTATGGCATGTGAATCCAAGAGGACAATGGTTTTGGTAGTTTTAGCTTTTTCCGGCATTAAACGAATTATATCATTTAAAATATATAAAGTGCCGTGGTATACTTCTTTATTATATGGCTACATTTGACGAGGAAAAACAAAACAAACAACTAGAAGATTTGCGCAAATTGGAAGAAGAGCAACTAGTTGCTGTCTTGGCTGAATCAAAATACGGACTTCCTTATATTGATTTGTATCGTTTCCCTATTGATAACGAAGCGCTAAGATTGATGACTGAAGCTGAAGCCAAGGAAATGAATGTGGCGCCTTTTAAACTAAATGGAAAAAATATTTTGATCGCCGTTCGAACTCCTGCTCCACAAATTTTAAGCAAGTTGACCGAAATGGCGGAAAGAAAAAGTTTGAGTCCAGTTTTTTATATGGCCTCTACTGCAAGTTTGCATAAAGTTTGGGATAGATATCAAGAATTATCTATGGCCGAAAGCTCCCAAGTGGGTGGTTTGGATATTTCTTTGGATGTTTTGAGAGAAACTGCGAAAAACATCCACAAAATGCAGGACATCAATAAAATAATCACTGAAACTTTGGCCGGAAATCAAATTCATAGAATTTCTCGCCTTCTGGAAATCATTCTAGCTGGAGCTATCGCCATCAAGGCTTCCGACATACACATCGAGCCAGAAAAAGACCGTGGTAGATTACGCCTGCGCCTAGATGGTATCTTGCAAGATGTTAGTTTTTTTGGTTCTGATATTTACAGACTTCTAAACTCTCGCATCAAGCTTCTCTCTGGCATGAAGCTAACCTCTAGCATCACCCAAGATGGGCGCTTCAATATCACTGAAGGCGACGAAGAGATAAGTATTCGTACCTCGCTGATTCCTGGATCATATGGTGAGTCTATTGTTATGAGAATCTTGGATCCAAAATCTCTCCAAGTAAACTTTGAGGAATTGGGCATTGAACCACACTTACTAGCGGTGGTGGAAGAAGAAATCAAAAAACCAAATGGACTGATTTTGGTTACTGGACCGACTGGTTCTGGAAAAACCACGACCCTGTATGCATTTTTGAGAAAAATTTATTCTACTGAGATAAACATGATTACTATCGAAGACCCAGTAGAATACCACCTAAAAGGCATCACTCAAACCCAAGTAAGTACCAAGGAGGGTGGCTATGATTTCCCGGGCGGACTGCGATCAGCACTACGCCAAGATCCAGATGTGATCATGGTGGGAGAAATTCGTGACAGTGAGACTGCCCAAACAGCAGTCCAGTCTGCGCTCACTGGACACATGGTGTTCTCAACCCTCCACACCAACAACGCCGCAGGAGTCATCCCCCGCTTGATTGACCTGGGAGTAAATCCAAAAATTATGGTCTCAGCTCTTTCTTTATCTATGGCCCAGAGATTGGTTCGAAAGCTTTGTAAAGAATGCAAGCGCGCAGTGCCTCCAACTGAAGCGGAAACCAAAATGATAGATAGTATCTTGAATGGAATGAAAGAAGAAGGCAAAGATCTGTCATTGCACCAAATAAAAGAAGGCGCATCATTTAATCTTTTTTTGCCGGTTGGTTGCGATTTGTGCAATAATACCGGCTATAGTGGTAGAATAGGTATCTTCGAAGCCATCAAAACTGATGAGTCGATAGAAAAAATTATTCCGGACAATCCAAGTGAGCGTGAAATCAAAAGAGTGGCCAAAGGACAGGGGCTACTCTCCATGCGACAGGATGGTATTATAAAAATAATTAGCGGAGTTACTTCACTGGAAGAGGTGGCAAGCGTAGTAGACTTAAACGAAGAATAGAATGACAAAACAAACCGACAAACAATTTGATAATTTTCAAAAGAAAGACCAGAATCACTTTAAAGTAGTTATTTTCGGAAGCTCTAGAATAAAAAAGAACGATTCAGTGTACAAAAAAGTTGAGCACTTGGCTATGATGTTGGGTGAAGCTGGTATAGATGTAGTCACTGGTGGTGGCCCGGGTCTGATGGAAGCCGCGAACGCTGGACATGAGCGAGGTGCAAAAAACACCAAAGTTAGATCACACTCCATAGGTATAGGAGTAAAGCTACTCTGGAGACAGAGGTTTAACAATGCTGTAGAATACAAAAAGGAATTCAATAACTTTTCTCAAAGACTAGATGAATTCATGTTGCTCTCTGATGCTATAGTGGTGGCTCCAGGAGGACTAGGAACCATGTTGGAATTGTTTTACGCTTGGCAACTGGTACAAGTACACCATATTTGTGACGTGCCAATCATATTACTTGGAGACAAGTGGGATGGACTACTAAACTGGATAAAACAAAATCCATTGCATAAAAAATATTTAGATGAAACTGACTACGAGATTGTTTACCACGTTCAAACTGCGAAACAAGCCGCAAAAATCATTGAAGAAAGATACAATCATGTAAAAGCAGGGGGTAAAAATTTCTGTTTAAACTACAAAAAATATAAAATCAAATAGATAAAAGAAGAAACAAAAAAAACACTAATCTCTAAACAATCCTTTTAAAGATAAACCTTAAAAGTAACAAATTCTTGAAGGATAGCCCCAGTGAATTAATAAAAATTACCAGAACGTCCTACGCAAACTTGTATAACCGATGGCTGATTGATTAGAGATTAGTGTCTTCTTTAATAATCTCGCTCCCCTACTTCAAATAACTTACTTTTGAATTATACTATTATCTCAAGCTCACTCAGTGCTATAATGTGTATAGCTATGTTGATACTGTGTTGATAAAAGTATTACTCTACTAGTATAGCATATAGTCAAATCAATGTCAAGCAAAATACCAAACGAAATAGATACCGCAAGGGTCCCTGGGGATGAGGATTCCAAAGAAGAAATTAAAGATTCTTCCTTAGATCAGGCCCTGCGCCCAAGAGCTTGGGAGGACTATATCGGCCAAAAACATATAAAAGACAACCTAAAAATCCTTTTGGGGGCGGCCGAAGAGCGTGGGCACATCCCCGAACACATCCTATTTTATGGCCCCCCAGGACTGGGCAAAACCACCCTAGCCCACCTCATAGCCAAAGAAACTGGCCGGCAAATGAAGGTTACTTCTGGTCCAGCCATAGAGAAAGTTGGTGACTTGGCCTCTATTTTGACCAACATGGCCCCGGGAGACATTCTTTTTATAGATGAAATCCACAGACTTAATAAAATGGTGGAAGAAATACTCTACCCAGCCATGGAATCTGGAGTTTTGGATATTATTATCGGCAAGGGCCCGGGAGCGAGAACCATTCAGCTCGATCTCCCCTCTTTCACCTTGATTGCCGCGACTACTCGTGTGGCACTTGTATCTTCTCCTCTACGCTCACGTTTCTCTGGTGGAGTTTTTCGTTTGGAATTTTATTCCAACAAAGAAATTGAAGAAATTGTCAGACGCTCAAGTAAATTATTAAAAACCGAATTGGATTCTGGGGCATTAGAAGAAATTGCTCAGCGTAGTAGATTCACTCCTAGAACCGCCAACTACTTTTTGAAACGTTGCCGAGATTTTGCTCAAGTAACTAAAAGAATCTTGAATAAAGAAACAGTTAAGGACGCTTTAGAGATGCTTTCGGTGGATGAAGTAGGTCTGAATATTTCCGACAGAAGATTCCTAGAAACATTGATGACTAAATTTAACGGCGGACCAGTGGGTTTGAAAACTATTTCTGCTGCTCTCTCAGAAGAAGAAGCTACCCTAGAAGAAGTGATAGAGCCATACTTGATCCAGCTTGGTTTCTTGGAACGCACTGCTCGAGGACGAGTAGCTACAGAAAAAGCTTATGCGCACATGGGTGTACCTGTGCCGGCCAATATACAAAGTAAACTACTATGATAATCCTAGGAATAGATCCGGGTTTTGAAAGACTGGGAATTGCGGTAATAGAAAAAGACAAAACCAAAAGAAAAGAGGTAGTGTTATTTTCGGAATGTTTTAAAACTTCTAGTAGGTTAGAATTTCCTGATCGTTTAGTTTTGATTGGCGAGGAAGTTCAAAAAATAATAAAAAAATTTAAACCGCACGTGCTAGCCATAGAAACTTTATTCCTAACCAACAACCAAAAAACAGTGATGCATGTAGCTGAAGCACGCGGTGTGGTAATTTATGAAGCAAAAAATGCGGGTTTAGAAATATTTGAAACTTCTCCTCCACAAATCAAAATGTCTATCGCTGGGCACGGAAAGGCCGACAAAAAACAAATAATGAAGATGGTGAGGTTGTTGGTAGATATAGATTCTTCAGTAAAGTCCGACGATGAGCTCGATGCCATAGCTATTGCTCTGACTTGTTCGGCTTATAAAAGATAAGTAAAATTTACTTTTCTGCTCATATTTTGTAAGGATTTTTCAGTTATCCACATATTCGAGTTTGTGGTATTGCTAAACAATGTGGTTTTTGATAAAAATAGTTAAATTAAAAATAATTTTATTTATAAGTTGTTAAAATTTAATAAGGTCGTTTAAAAAAATTAAAATAAAAAATATGAGTTATGATGAAAGTGAGGTTGTGGGTGCTTTAGGCTTCAGAATTGATGATGGTAGTGATGAAGATGAGCCGATGGAACCCCTTGAAGGAGGAGATGACTTCGGTAAGTTCGAAGAAGATCCAGAGCTAGATGATCCAGAAAATAGTTTCCACTAGTAGTAAACTAAAACACCCCAACTTGGGGTGTTTTAGTTTTATGTTATTTAATTTTTAGAAATTTATGTTTACCTATTTTGTAAACGTGTCCTTTTTCAAATTTATCATCTTGAGTTAGTTTTTGACTTGTGTTCATGTCACTGACTGCCCCTGCATCAAAGAGCCTGCGAGCTGCTGAGATTGATTCAGCTACTCCACTTGCTACCAAAACATCCAGTGACCTGCCCTCTCCAGAAACTTCTTGTATGTCTTCAGGAATTTCTTTCTTTTGAAAAGTATTTATAAAATTATCCTCAGCTTTTTTTGATTCTTTTTCTCCGTGGTACATTCTTACAATTTCGCGAGCCAGCTTTATCTTTAGATCTCTTGGGTTTTGACCAGAACTCAAACTATTTTTCATAGTTTCAATTTCAGCAAGGGGTACTTCACTGATAATCTCAAAGCCAGGAATTATCAGGCTGTCAGTCCAACTCATAACCTTGCCAAACATTTCAGAAGCACTTTGATCCAAAGAAATCATATTGTTTTCGGTTTTACCCATCTTGGCTCCTGTAGAATCCACCAACAACTTGGTGGCTAAAACAAACTTCTCTTTATTTTTTAGAGATTTCATCAAGTCACGTCCAGCCAACATGTTGAAGGTTTGATCATTGCCCCCTATTTCCCCATCTACATCCATGGCCACAGAATCATATCCCTGCATCAGTGGGTACAAAAATTCATGTATATATATCGGCTTACCTTCTTGGGTTCTGCGGTAAAACATATCGCGCTTCAACATCTGCTCCACGGTCATCTCTGATGCTAGATCTAGCACATCACTGAATTTCATTTTTGCCAACCACTTAGAGTTGAATTTAAATTGAGCTTTGTTGGAACCTGAAAAGGAAATAAACCTGGAAGCTTGTTTTTTGTACTCCTTTAAGTTTTTCATAACCTCTTTATGGGTTAATTTTTTACGAGTCGCGGTTTTATCTGTTGGATCACCTATCATGGCTGTAAAATCACCCATTAATAGAATTATCTGATGTCCAAGCTTTTGAAATTTGGCTAGTTTGAGTATTGGGATCACATGCCCCATGTGTAGAGTGGGGCCGGTGGGGTCAATTCCTAGGTAGAAAGTGAGTTTCTCACCTTTCATCATTTTAGATTTTAAAAATTCACGATTGGGAAAAATATTTTCAATACCGCGGTTCAATAATTCATCAATCTGTTGTTCATCTATTATCACTTTCATAAGTGAAATTATAACACATTTTCTGCTATACTTAAGCAATGAAAGAAAAATTGAAAATGTGGTACAAAAAGATGATTTTGCTGGATAATATGGTAATTGCCAAAATAAAAATGACCTATAAAAACAAACACGTACTTAAAAATTTTATTATGTTTGGAGCTGGTTTTGGTGTGCTGGTTGTAGGTATTTTATTCATCTGGATTTCTTCTTTCCAAATTCCGGACTTCAACTCTTTCGCTGATAGAAAAATAACAAACTCTACTAAAATATACGATCGTACGGGCGAAGTTTTGCTGTACGACATACATCGTGATGAAAAAAGGACAAGTATTTCTTTTGACAACATGGGAGTGAATATAAAGAATGCTACTGTGGCTGTGGAAGATTCGGATTTTTACAGTCATGGAGGTATAAAAATAACTTCTATAATACGCGCAGGGTTGGCGGATGTTTTTCACATTGGCAGAACCCAAGGAGGCTCCACAATCACCCAACAGTTAATAAAAAATACGTTACTAAATTCCAATAAATCAATCGTAAGAAAAATAAAAGAATGGGTTCTGGCCATTAAAGTAGAGAATGCGTTACCGAAAGAAAAAATTCTTGAATTATATTTAAATGAGGTTCCTTATGGGGGTACGGTTTATGGTATTCAAGAAGCATCAAAAACATATTTTGGTAAAAACGCAGCAGACCTAACCATAGCTGAGGCTGCGTACTTAGCTGCCATACCCCAGTCGCCGACAACACTTTCTCCTTATGGGAAAAACAGAGCAAAACTAGAAGCAAGAAAAGATTTTGTTCTGTCTCGCATGCGTGATGTAAAATTTATCACCGACGATGAATTTAATGCTGCAAAAAATGAATTGGTAAACTTTGTACCGCAGGCAGTAGGTGGAATAAAGGCACCCCACTTTGTATTTTTTATAAAGGATTACTTGGAACAAAAGTACGGCCTAGACGCTTTGACCCAAGGGGGTTTGAAGGTTACAACCACTCTCAATTATGAATTACAAGAAAAGGGAGAACAAATATTAAAAGATGGGGCGTTGGCTAATGAGAAAAATTGGAATGCAGAAAATGCTAGCTTGGTGTCCATAGATCCAAAAACCGGACAAATAATAACCATGATAGGTTCACGAGATTACTTCGATAAAGAAATTGATGGTAATTTCAATGTTGCCACAGCAAACCGACAACCAGGCTCTTCTTTTAAGCCATTTATCTACGCCACAGCGTTCAACAAGGGGTTTACACCTGACACAGTACTCTTTGACCTGCCTACGGAATTTCAAACCACCTGTGACGCTTATGGAAAGGCCTTACCGGGTCGCAGTCAGAAGGATTGTTACATGCCACAAAACTATGACGGAAAAAATCGTGGCCCATTAACTTTACGAAGTGCCCTAGGACAATCCATAAACATTCCCGCCGTAAAACTCTTTTATTTAGTTGGAACACGAGACGCCATAAAAGTAGCTGAAGATATGGGAATCAGTAGTCTTGAAGATCCCAGTAGATATGGTTTAACTCTGGTTATCGGAGGTGGTGAGGTTTCCCTACTAGATATGACTTCAGCGTATGGAGTTTTTGCTAATGATGGGAAGCGAGATGCGTATACAGGAATATTAAAAGTTGAAGACATGGATGGAAATGTTTTGGAGGAATATATACAAAATGAACAAGAAGTTTTGCCAAAGAATACAGCTCTAACTATTTCGGATATTCTGTCAGATAACGTGGCTCGAACTCCTACCTTTGGAGCAAACTCTGTCTTAAACATAAAAGGTACGGCAGTAAAAACTGGAACCACGAACAACAACAAGGATGCTTGGACTGTTGGCTATACACCTTCAATAGTCACTGGTGTCTGGGTTGGAAACAACGACAATACTCCTATGAAAAACGGAGGTGCCGCCCTAGCAGGTCCCATTTGGAATAAATTTATGAATGAGGCATTAAAAATCATGCCCAATCAGGGTTTTGAAAAACCAAACCTAGACGTTGACCCTCAAACAGTCAAACCAATCTTGCGTGGTTCTTGGCAAGGCAATGAAAGTTTCTTCATAGATAAAGTATCGGGAAAACTAGCCACAGAATTCACGCCAAAGGAAACACTGCAAGAAAAAATTATTACTAATGTGCATTCAATTTTATATTGGGTAAATCGAAACGACATAACTGGACCCGCACCTGCAAACCCTGAATCTGATTCACAATTTAGTCATTGGGAGATTCCAGTACAGAATTGGTGGGCACAAAACAAATCAAAATACACCACAACCACCAGCGCTGAAAAGCCGTCATTGGTGGATGATGTGCACACGAGCACATCCTCTCCAAACGTTTCCATTCTGGAGCCAAACAGCTCAGCCACTTATTCACCAAAACAAAGAATAAACTTGAAGATTTCTAATTTTAGTAAATTTCCAATTCAGAAAATGGAAATATTTATTAATGACACCTATCTAGGAAGTACAGATAAGTCCTTGAGTTTTTCTTTTGTTCCCGAAGAGTTAGATAGTTTAAAAGAAAGCAATGAAATTAGAGTAATAGTTTATGATACGGTTTTCAACCACGCGGAAGTAATTTCAAATTTTAAAGTTAAGTAGCTTAGATTTATCTATTCATTGGCATTATTAAGTATGTGAAGGATGGATCAGAGGCTGGAGATATGACTATTGGTCTTGAGGCTCCACCTAGTTTTATAGATACACTGTCAGTAGATATTGATTGAAAACAATCTAGAAAATATTTGTAGTTAAAACCAAGCTCCACCTCCTCCCCTGTTAATGCAGCGTCTAGGTAAGTTTTATTCTCTCCAACCTCATTATTAGCAGAAGAAAGTTCGAAAACTTTTTCTTTTGGTTTGACGGCTAAATTAACCTGACTAAATTTATCTGAGAAAATATTTGATAGTTTGAGTGCGTTTAACAACTCTTGTTTTAACACAATGGCTTCGGTTTTTGATTCTTTTGGTAAAATCTGTCGGTAGTCTGGAAAAACTCCATCAATAACCCGAGAAGTTAAATATGTGTTTTCGGATGAGAAAGAAATTTGGTTTTTGTTAAAACAAACCTTAACATCTCCTTTTATTTCTCCAAAAATTCTAAGTATTTCCGCTATGTTTTTAAATGGTATGAGTATGCCTTCTATTTCTTCCAATCCTTTAACCTTAATCTTCTTCTCTGCTAAACGAAAAGAATCTGTGGACACAAAGACTAGTTTATCTTCATTGGAATAGATATAAACGCTTGAAATCTCTGGTTTTATATCTGATGGTGATGAGCTGTAATATACTGATTTTATGCCTTCTACGAGCTTCCCTGCCTCTATATTAAAGGTAGTTCCATCAACTAGGGGTATGGTTGGAAAATCATCACTTGGTTGGCTTTTAAGTTTAATTTGGTTCTTCTTGGTTTTTATAAGCAAGTTTCCACCAGAGTCTTCTAGGAGAATGTTTTCATTTTGAAAAACATTAGAGAATATATTAGATAGAGTTGATCCAGATATAGCTACTACCCCCTCTTTCTCAACCTTAGCTGGAATTTCAATCTCAACTCCAAGACTCAAGTTTGTAGCACGAAGTTTTAGAGACTTACCAGAAGCAATTAGAAGAATTGAATTTAAAATGGGAAGTGTTAGATTCTTGCCTGTAATTTTCTCTGCTTGTAAAATTCCTGTCTTTAGTTTTTCTATTCCACATTCTATTTTCATAGTTGTTTATATCTTTATATATATAATCTATTAATACTATTAGTCCTGTGTATAAGTGGATAAGTTGTTTTTATGTTTATAGTTAAGGATTAAATTAATAATTTTTGTTTGATAAATATCGGTTTTATTTTTAATAAAAAACGTAACTATTTTGTTTTTGTTTTTAGATGATTTTTTATTCACACCACCATCCACACTCTCCACATATTTTCCAACTCGTTATACACAACTATTTAAACATAACTCGTATCTGTTCTATCTCTTGTAATAACTGCGGATCATCTTTTATATCACCTTTAATTTTTAAATAAGAGTGAATAACAGTGGTGTGATCTTTTCCGCCAAGTTTTTGTCCGATTAGTGGGTATGAAACACTAAAGTCTTCTCGGAGTAAGTACATAACCACTTGCCTAGCTTTCACAATTTCTTTTCGGCGAGTTTTTTCGTAAATAGATGTTTCTTCTAGGTTGTAATAATCACTTACCGTCTTTACTACATCTTTTATAGCTACATTCTTTTTTGGTTTAATGCTGTTTTTGAGCGCATTCTTTACCTCTAAGAGTGTTAAAGGCCTATTTTTAAGGCGATATTGGCAAACTATAGTGTTTAGGCTTCCCTCTAATTCTCGAACATTGCCCTGAATAACTCCAGCTACGTAGTCCATTATTTCTGGATCTAGCTCAATGTTTAGTTCTTGAAGTTTAACCTTTAAAATAGCTATACGAGATTCATACTCAGGTTCAGTGATGTCTACTATCATTCCCGCAGCAAAACGTGACTTCAGGCGGTCAGCGAGCTCTGGGATGTGGTTTGGATGTTTGTCTGAAGAAAAAATAATTTGTTTATTGTTCTCATGGAAAGTATTGAATGTGTGAAAGAGTTCTTCTTGAATTTTTTCCATCTTTCCAATGAACTGAATATCATCAATGATTAATAAATCATACTTACGATACTTTTCTTTGAAAGAATTTGCTTTGTTTGATTGTAGAGAGTTTATAAAATCAGTAGCAAACTTTTCTAAAGTCATATAGTGAACCTTTTTGTTTGGGTATTTTTCCTTTATAGAGTTTCCAACCGCTTGGATCAAGTGGGTCTTCCCTAGTCCAGTAGGTCCATAGATGAAAAACGGGTTGTATTTAGTTCCAGGAGAATCAATTATAGCTTGTGAAGCTGCATAAGCTAGTTCATTGAAGCCTCCAACAATAAAAGAATCAAAGCGATAGCGTGAATTCAGGTTGTCCTCTGGATTTATGTATAAATCTTTCAAAGGAAGCTCTTTGTTCATAAAACTTACTGCCTCCCGAGCTATTTCCTGCTTACCCGGCTCTATTTTAGTGATGGTGTATTCAACTGCGCGCATGTTTTCATATACATCAGCTATGGTTTTGGTGATAAGCTTATGGTATTTGTTCTTTAACCAGTCCCTCACAAACTCATTTGGCACCCCCACATATATAACCCCCATATCCTCTTTTAAAATAGAGGTATTTTTAAACCAAGTACTAAAATTAGCCTTAGACACATCTCCCTCTATTTCAGCCAAGCAGCTTTCCCAAAGTTGTTTTGTATCCATTTGTTGCATTATACTACCTAGTATAGCTATTAAGAAAATATAAAAACTTATTAACTCTGTTAACAAACTGTTGATAAGTCTACATCATAGCATTTATGTAACCAATATCGTCTTTGACTTAAGTCAGTTTTTCAGCTATACTCTATTTATGTCAGTTACATATCAACCTAAAAAGCGAAAACGAGCTAAAAGTCATGGATTTTTGGTGCGTTCTCGAACCAAAACCGGACAAAAGGTACTTTTGCGCCGAAGACGAAAGCAACGAGCTAAACTTACTGTATAGCTTTTAAAGTTAATGCTTCTAAAAAGAAATAGAGTAGACACAAAAGGGGTGGAAAACATATTTAAAAATGGGGTTTTTTATAATTCCCCTAATTTAACCTTTAAATTCATAAAAACCAAGGATTCTACAGAAAAACCAAGAATTTCCTTCATTGCACCCAAAAGTGTTGCTAAAAATGCCATAAAAAGGAATCTTTTACGCCGACGTGGGTATTCCGCCCTTAAAAATAAGATCAACCTATTCCCTGTTGGGATTATGGGTGTCTTTATATTTCGTAATAATACAGCAACAAAGGAGCTTCTAGATCAAGAAATTCAATTAATTCTAAGTAAAATATGAAAACATTCTTTTTGTGGCTAATTTCCTTCTATCAAAGAAGAATTAGTGTTTTTATGAAACCAAGATGTGTTTTTTATCCATCTTGTTCTGAATACACCAAACAGGCCATTGAAAAATATGGTGTTTTAAGGGGTATTTATTTAGGTTTGGGGCGGATTTTGCGTTGTCATCCTTGGCAAAAAAACCACATAGACCCACTAAAATAAAAGCCAGTTATATTGAAATTTCTAGCATTTTCTTGGTTTTTCGTATAGAATGAGAAAATGATACATAACATTTGGAACATTGTTTTATATAAGCCATTTGTGAACACTTTGGCTTTTTTGATCTCTGTTATTCCAGGCGGTGATGTGGGAATTGCTATTATAATCCTTACTCTATTGGTAAAGGTGGTATTGTATCCCCTATCTCAGCGCTCCATTGAAAGCCAAGCTAAGATGAATGCGCTGACTCCCCACCTACAGAAAATAAAAGCCAGTGGAGATAGTAAAGAAGAGCAAGCCAGAAAAACTTTTGAATTATATAAGGAGCATAAAACCAATCCATTTTCTGGTTGTCTTTTGGTTTTGATTCAAATTCCAATTATCTTTGCTCTGTATTATGTTTTTTATAAAGGTATAAACTTTGATAGTGGAATTCTATATGCTTTTGTGCCACGGCCTGAGCATATGAATATGGAGTTTTTGGGACTTATAAACATAAGTGGCAAAAGTTTGATACTTGCAATTCTGGCTGGTGTTTCTCAATATTTCCAAGCTCACTATATGCCACATCCACCAGAAGGTTCCGGGCAAGATCCAAATTCTTTCCAAGACAGTTTTGCTAAAAGTATGAGAATTCAAATGAAGTACGTTTTTCCCCTAGTTGTGGTATTTATCGCCTATAGTATTTCCGGAGCTATAGCTCTTTACTGGATTACCAGTAACTCATTTGCGGTAGGACAACAAATTTATGCCAACAAGAAAAAACATTTAAGTGAAATTGTGGTAAGTTAATAAAACAATATGAATAAAGTAGAAATTCAAAATTTAATAAAAGATCTGATTGAAAAAACCATGGTGGGTGTTAAGGATATTTCTATTTTAGAAGATAGCCCAAAGAGTACTTGGTTTGCTGTTGAAGTAAACGAGCCACATTTCTTTATTGGTAGAGATGGTGAAGCCTTACTTGCCCTAAATCACCTTGTACGCCGCATAGTTGAATCTAAATTACCTCCTAGTGTAGATGGTCAGCATATTGAAGGACTAGATTTCCTAATTGATATAAATGGTTTCCAAAAGAAAAGAGTAGATAGTGTTAGAGCCGTGGCTCACATGATGGCTGAACGAGCGAGGTATTTTAAATCCAATATTGAAGTAGACCCAATGTCAGCCTTTGAAAGAAAAATCGTGCATGAGTTTTTAGCTGATGCTAGCGATCTTAAAACTGAATCCCTTGGAATGGGTCCATCACGTCGAGTGGTTATCAAGTATACCGGCTCTCTTTAAGTTACTTTAGTTTAAGCTCCCAGAGATGGGAGTCTTTTTTGTTTACAAAGACTAGATAATTTTCACCAGAATCTAATGTAAGCTTGGTTCCATCTATGTTCTCCCCTCCCACTACTTCAGTTGGATCTACTAGTAGGGTTCCACTGCCTGTAGCTACATCAAGTTTCCAAATGTCATCTGAAAAAGATATCTCACCTTGATACCAAGCATCTGGGTAAGCTGCTCCAGTTATAAATTTGGGCACTGAACAAAAAACAGAAGTATTGGTAGAATTCCAAACACATTTCTCTGGTAATGTTCTTGTGGGCAGAGTTAACGTTTCCCCACTTTCCGTGTTGTATATATTTAAAGATAAATTGCTGTCACTGTATAACACTTTTTTACCATCTGGGCTGGTGAGCGTGGTGAGTCCATTTATATTGCCTATGATTTTAATAAAATCTTTCTTGTCTGGATTTACCGCATACATATATCCTGGAACTGCATAGGAAGGTTTGGTGGTTAGGGTTATTAGTTTAGCGTTTGGCCATTGAGACAGCCATTCTGTGTATTTAGAATCAAATATTTGTATTTTAGTGGTACCCAAAGTTCCAGCAGTTACTCCCACCACCCCATCCCCTACACCCAAGAGATAAAAAATCTTGGACCCATCTGGAGAAATACTCATATCTGTAATATTTTCTGGCAAGAAAGACCCCTTAACTTCATTGTTGTTTGTTGTGTCGCCACCTAAAACTTCTTTTGGAAGTGTTCCAGTGAATGTGTTTATAGTGACTTCATCTGCTTTTAAGTAACGCATAATTACAGATTCAGCCTTACTACCAAAGAAGGCTTCGTAGATCCTTGGGATTATGGTTGTAGAAAATTGACGTTCCTCTACCTTATCTGCGAAGGTTTCAAAGATATTGCCATTGGATCGGGACACATATCTAAGTGCGGGAACTATTTCTGTGGGTGGTGGTGTGGGCTTGGTTGTTGGTTTTACTTCAGGTTGTGCTGGGACGCCTTCGGTTTGTTGGGGAATAATAACTGGAACTTCTTTAAATCTTTCTTTTTGATAAACTGCGAAACCAGCTACAGGCATTGATGATACCTTGGTTAGATTTTGTAGCTCTGCACCTGTGTCAGGTGTGTTTGTATCTCCGGGATTATTTTCCCCATTACTTGTGTCCCCTCCTGGAGTTGTTGGGCTGGTTTTGGCAAACGGATTAAACTCCGATATGAAGTTTATACCACCACCATCTGGTGTTGGTACATTGTTTCTGGTTAGATAGAAATAACCCAGTAATCCCATCAAGATTACCACTAGAACTATTATTAAAAGTATAAAATTTCTTTTTGTCATAAATTTTTATTAAAAACTTTTACCTCCTCCAGCTCCTTTAAAACCTGACCCCTCGGCAATTTGTTGTTTTATTTTATCCATCTTACTTACAACCTGAGCTGCGTAGTCAATGCCACCAGAGCTACACTTACCAAAGTATCCACAGGCAGCATTATAAGGACTGTCTACACCTCCCAGGACCTTTAAATATATAGCTGTAACCATTAATGCGTCGTTCACATTCCATGGGTCGGGTTGGTGGCCCAAATACCCCGCCGCGGTGTCTTTAAACCTTAGCCATGTTGTTGGAAGAAATTGAGTAAGTCCTATTGCTCCTCCATAACCAACTGAAGCAGCACACGATACATTTATATTATCAATACTTCCACCTACAATTTTTTGTAAAGCCACTTTGTCCTCGTCTTTCATTTTTGCCCTAGGATCATTCGCAAGACATCCTCCAGTATTGCGCCCCCCTCCAGACTCTTGAGAGAATATAGCTAAAATTAACGCAGCGTCCACTCCGGTTTTTGCTGCTGCAGCTTGGGCTGCTGGTAATGCTTGAGAATTAAAGTTAATTTTTGATGGAGCTCCTCCAGTGGAACGACTTTGTGCCCCAGAAATTTCAAAATTTACTATATATTCTATGGTTGTAGATGGAATACCTACGTTAGTATTTAGTAAATCTGGATTTATTGTGTATAGAATCAACCAAGCTCCAAGCGCAATCAATAGCCCCAATATCGCATTATTTATTCTCTGCTTCCCTGCTTCTTTGCTGGATATGAGTTCACTGGTCATGTATTCAATTCCACCCATGACTATCATCACCATAGCCAACACCGCAGCAATACCTATAACTAATGTAATTATTGTGTTTATATAACCACCAAGGGCGTTAGTTTCTCCAACGGGTACAGTTTTTGTTTCTCCAAGTGGGGCGAGTAATTTATATGGTTGGGTGCAGGGTTTGTTACTAGCCGTGTTGGGGTCGTCTGGATTGGCCCCACTTCCATAAACACAAGTTTCACTTGTGTTTGTTGGAGATGCTAATACATTAGATGCACCATATGAACCTATGGCAACTAAAACTATTATTAAGTATGGTGCTAATTTTTTAAGTAAAGACATAAATAATACTAAAATTGTACACGTATTTCTCGACTAACTGATTGTAAAAGTTTGTCTGTGTTTTCTACTTGAATTTTAAGCTTGGATGTTCCAGAACTACCTTCGGGCACTTTTATCGGCAGTATGTTTTTTTGGAATCCACTGCTGATGCTGACAGCGAGGTCATTTATAAACCAACTAAAAGTAAGATCTGGCCGGCGTATTTCTTTTGGAGACATAAAGTATGGTGCCGCGAGAAGTGTTTCACTACCTGTGATTATATATGGATCTGTTAAAGCATTTTCCCAGATTGTGCCAAGGTTTTGGTCTTTTTTATAAATTGATATTCTCGGTGTGATTGAAGTAACATTTATATTTGCCTCTGTAGAGTATTTTTGATCAACAGTTGAAGCTACAACACTTACATTATTGGTGTCATCTAGGTAGTCAGTGCCAAATGTGTATGAATTTTTAGCATAACCACCAGCATCAGCCACATTTGTATAATCTTTCTTCCATGCGTAGGTCATGTTCTTTGAATTTACCAAGCCACCAGAAGTTTTTATTTCAGGTAAGGCGACAATTTTAACCTCACTTTCACTTGGTAGTAAGGCCTTCCCTCTATAGAATGGGGGTACATATGAGTCAGTAGCTTCCCACAATAAAACCATTACGGATGGGGCTATTACTACAGTCTTATCAATTTCTCCGTCCGGCAGGGCTATTTTGGCCACTACAGTGGTGCGAGAGCCAGAAGCTCCAGCAGTAACTGAAAATGTTTTTTTACCTATTCCTGTTAATTCACTTTTGCCATTTACAAACCAAGATATAGACACACTGTCCAAATTTGCTGCATAACTGCTTAGGGTTAGAGTTACGTTTTGATTAGGAGTAGGGTTTGAAGGGGCGACGTCCATGTTTATGCTAGATGGACTTACCGCCAAGACTGAAAATGCTCCAAGAGGTAGTAAGGCTATCAGGCATAACAGAAATAAGTATTTTAAACGCATGATGTAATTATAAAGCAAAACACCAATAAACAAAACCTTTTTAAGCCCTATTTTCCTGAAATTTCAGCTGCCTCCAAATCCATCTTGGCCTTCTTGATTGAAAGTATTTGGGATGGATCGGAAGTTATGATTTGATCTTCTGTATATGAAGCAATTATTTTTATAGCTACGTGCTTAAGTCCCGCGAAAAATATACCCTCCCCCACCTCTGACTCCAGAAGGAGATATTTTTCTTCGTCGGTTAAGTTGAAAGTTTTTTGCAAGATATCTATTGTTGTTGGTGATTGCTTTAAGAGTAATTGAATAGATGAGTTGGTGATTATCGGTACTCCATATGGAGAATTCATAAAATCAGCAGCATCTTGAGTGATTGTAGATAGACCCAAGTAGTATTTTCGGCCTCTTTTTGCCATAGAATACAAGAAAGAAGCCGTGTCTTCGGACTTCATCATCCACCACGCCTCGTCCACCACCAATAGTCGCTTCTTTAGGTTTTTCCGGATAGTGGTCCATATATAGTGCATGACTATATACATAGCAACTGGTTTTAGCTCGTCCTCCATGTCGCGGACAGAAAAAACCACAAATCTTTTATTTATATCTACATTTGAAGGGCGGTTTAGGAATGTGGACCAAGAACCCTTGGTGTATTTGACCAATCTTTGCACTATGGAATCTGTTCCCTCCATTCCAGCCAAAACCATTTCAAAATCTGAAAGTAGTGGTGGTTCAATATTAGAGAAATCTGATTCCGGAGTGATGTCTTTGATTGCATAAGTTTCCGAAATAGCTCTATCTACCAAAGAATCTTCTTCTGGGGTAAGTCCGCCGAGCATTAATCGGAAAAGTCCAACCAAGTTTATAATATTTGAACGCAAAACGTCTTCAGCAGTTTCATCTTCACGTGGAAGTGGTAGATCAAAAGGGTTGATGTGGTGGTCTGATGAGAGAGAGATGTTGAAGTATCTTCCACCCACCGCTTCTGCAAGGTATTCATATTCCCTTTCAGGGTCAATAACGATAACATCTACATCAAACATTAAAGATCTTAGTATTTCCAGCTTGGTAGCGTAACTTTTTCCTGAACCCGCCTTGGCAAAAGTTACAGAGTTGTAGTTTTCCAAAGAAAATCTATCAAATATGACCAAACTAGAGTTGTGTCTGTTTACTCCATATAGTATTCCCCTGTCTGAAGTCAGGTCAAAGGATACGAATGGGAAAATGCTCGAAAGTGGCTCTGAATTTAGTTTTTGGTGTATTTCTAATAGATCAGTGCCGACCGGGATGACACTTTTAAAAGCATCTTCTTGTTGAAAAAGAGCTGGTTTTATATAGATTAATTTGGATTCTAGAATGGATTTGATTTCGTTTTCAACTTTAAACAATTCCAATTCATTGTCAGCGTATATTGTGATATAAATACCCACATCAAACATTTTTTCTTGGGCTTGGATTAGGTTGTCTCTCAATCCTTCCAAATCTTGGTAAGCAGTATCTAGCATTGGGTCACGAACCATTCCTTTTGTTTCGCGGACATTTATCTGGCTCTGGACTTCAGCCACTTTTTTCTGGAATTGGCGCAGTATGAGTGAGGTATCTATGGGATGAATAAAAATTGAGACATCAAAAACCTTATCTAGATTTATGATTGGTGAAAACCAATTATCAGTAAGGTATCGAGGGTAAGATATTATGAAAAAAGTACGTGCAATTTTTTCTCCCAAGTTTATTGATTTAGAATCAATCTTTAGTGCGGATGGAGCTACTATGTCTTGAAGTTCCAGGTTTGCTGATTCGTAAATTTGTTCAGGTAAAACCGCCAAGACTGAAGTATTTGGTGCTGGGCCATCACTATTTGTATTTTTTCCAAGTAATTTATCAAAAATTGACATAATGTTTAGGCTTTAGCTTTTAGGCTCTAGGCTTTAGCTTTTAATTTGCTAATGCCTAACGCCTAGTTGCCTAGTGCCTTACTCTATTCTTACCTTACCTTCCAATTCTCCTGGGTTGAAAACTTTATAAAATACTTCCACTACTTCTTCTGTGCCCAGTTGGACTGATTTTATTCCGCATCGGGCCAAACCTTGTTGAACCACACTCACCCGCTCCTCTAATTGTGAGCGCTTCTCCTCAAAGTCTAATTGCTCATCCAACTTTATTTCTTCCTTACTTCTCTTGGAAAATAATTTCTGCAAAACCCCAGAGTCTGCTTTCAGGGCGACATGAGTATAAGGTACTACCACAAAGAAACTCTTGGTCATGATGCTCACTGTCTCTGTAAAATTCCTTATGAATTCTATATATTCTCGGGTTTGAAGCTTTAAAAGTGGCTCATTTTGTACCTTCATTCTGTTTTCCAGTAAGACTAGGTATGGACGAATGTCCAACTTGCGTGACTGGATAGATATTTGAGTTGGAAAATCTAAAGTGTTTAAGAAATTTTGGAATTGAAGTATGGTGGCACGTTGTTCGTCGGCAGACTTTAGTGATAGGTTTGTGGAGTTTGCTAGGACTATGGCGCGGATGGATCCATCTTTCAAAATCAAAACACCATCACGGGCTTCCTTGATGGGTACGAACTCTTGAGTTGCTTTTGCATTTAGTGCCATATGTTTCTAGGGCTTTTAGGCTCTAGGCTCTAGGCATTAGCATTTTGTCATGCTAGCGCCTAAGGCCTAAGGCCTAGTGGCCTATGTTTCTTTTTTCAAATCTAACACATCCAAGCTCCAGGCCAAATCTCGTAGCTTGCTTCCAGTCAATCGGGCTTCTCTGGAAACTACTTCGGTGTCAGTTTTGTTTTTCTTTTGTGCAGCTTCCTTGTCTTCAGCTGAGAATTTTCTTCTTTGCCATATGTAGAGCTTGCTCTGTAGGCTGTAGTGAAACATTGCTTCTACCATATTTATAAACGGCTTGTTGTTTGGCCTGTAGAAAGTGAGCATTAAAGCAAAACCAGCTACCAACAATATGGGTACCGCACCCCAGTAAAGGCCGAGCAATTTATATAAGACAAAACACATACCCCCTCCCCCAGCCAAATACGCAAACTCCTTGAAAGTAAAAGGGCCGAAAATTTTGTCTTCTATTTCTAAAAATTGTGGAACTTTAAATTGCATGGGTAGGCACTAGGCAACTAGGCTTTAGGCTCTAGTTGAGAAATTAATTTGTTCAACATTTTCATAACTTCTTCTAATAAGGAATCTACTTTATTATAGTCTAAATCTATTGTTTTCCCCAGCTTTTTTGAGATAATCAGCTGTGTTTCTAATTCAGCGCCTGAAGCAAAAGCTATAAATAAGAATCTTTTAAATTCAGCATCACTTCCTCTCATTTTTCCCTCTGCAATGTTTGAAGGGATAGAAACCGTAGCCCTTCGAATCTGTGAAGTTAATCCAAAAATTTCTTCTTGGGGGAAATGATCAGTAAGTTTGTAAGTTTCTATTACAAGTTCTATGGATTTTTGCCAAACTGTCAGATCTCTATATGTTTTCATGCTTTAATTTAAGCTAATGCCTAGCGCCTAATGCCCAAAGCCTTCTCTACTCCCCCGGTGCTAAACGATATGGATCCGCCTTTGGTGGATAAGTTTTTGGTGCGCTCTTGGAAATATTTTCTAGCTTGTGCTCTGTCTTTGTTGTTGGAATGTTGAATGAATTGGCTAACTTTTGAGCCAGTATTGGGGCAGATTGTGGCGTTGGGGTGACTGGCACTGGCACTGGCGTTTGCTTCGGCGCGCTTATTTCAGGGGTTACCAGATTTGGTAGTATACTAGAGCTTGGCTGTTTATTGTCTCCAGATAGTATGGTGATACCCGCATCATCCAATACTTTGGTTTCCATGTGGTCTATCTGTTCGTCATTGTTGTAAGTATCGGACTGCTTACTAGTTTTGCTAGCAGACATTGCTTTCATTCTTATGCTCTTTAATATTTTATTATTGATTTCATCAACCAATAGTACAACTTTTTCATTTGATAGGCCTAGATTTTGTTTTAGAGACTCTTCAAATTTTTCAGGATGAGTGACACCCAACATAATATCAGTTGTTAGTTTTTCCAAAATTCCCATTTGTTCAACGGTGAGCTTTTCATTTTGAGCTATTTGGTATAACACTGCGTGGTAATTTGAATCAATTATGGCTTGTTGGATTTCTTGCGGTAAATTACCAAAGCGTTCATCCAACTCCTTTTCTTCTACTAATGTTTCAGCATTGGCTTGAAATACTTCCCCCAATTCTTCACGTTGAGCATTTAGTATTGAGGTATTTATGGTCTGCACGATGTTTTCAAACATACTCGGAGACAACCCTAGTTCAGTTTTTAATATTTCCTCATATTCTTCTGGGTGAATGATGCCTAGAAGTACCAATGTGGTTTCTGTGCCAAGGGTTTCTTTTTGCTGATCAGTCAGGCCATATGTAGAGCTGACGTTTTGTATGGTTTCCAGCCATTTCATACTAGAAAAAGCTTCCTGTAACTTCGGTGGAAGTTTTGAATAATATTCAGCTATTTTTTCTTGTAATTCTTTTTGATCCATAAATTTTTATTTTATTAGTGATGACCTCCTTCACCTCCATGACTTCCTCCACTACTTTTTGCTCCCCCCCCATGACTTCCTCCAGTATTTACATTAATTTTTAAGTTACCTAATGCCGTGCTTATTGTACCCTTCAAGTCTTGCAAAAAATCCTTTTGTCCCTTCCCTGGGTCAACCCCAGCGTTACTCTTTAATCCCATTCTTATTCCGGCTGCAGTGGCTGCGAGAATACCAACAGTAAGTTTTGTGATACCCTTGGTTTTTAATGATAATTCCGGCAAGCTTCTTACATCATAACTCCCCCTTCGTGCTAGTTGAGATAATTCTCCCATTAAAGGGTTGGTCTTAGTGTGCGTAGTCATGTTATCAGCATTGTCTTTCGTAATTGTAGAGGCACTTTTTAAATTAATTTTTGCGGCACTTTCTGAAATTCCAGCCAGTAAATCTCTTGCGTAAGCCGCGTATGCATTGTCAATTATAGTAATAATGTTCTTTCTGTCTGTGTCATCCTTTACATCATTTAAGGAAACGCCATAACTTTCTTTTGCTAGAACGTTTTTATCAATTTCTTTTCGTACTTCTAATTGTTGAGGTTCAGTTAAGTCTCCATATTTAACCTCCTTGGCGTCCGCCATTCCATTCTTTTCAGCATATTTAGACGCCTCAGCATCCAGAGTGTGTTCGGAGTGTTTTTTCTTACCAAGAGATTTTTCCTGTTCTTGTAGGTGTGTTCCCAAAGTTTTTCCTCCTGTTCCAGGAATAGCGTGTATTGTTGCAGCTGCAGCTGCACTTGTTGCTTTTCCAACACCACCTATCGCTGTCCCAGCTAATCCTAAGTAAGCAAAAGGATTGGCCTTGTTCATGGTACTCCACTTTTGTCGCGTGTCTTTAAATGACATAGCATTCCATCTTGTGGCGTCGCTACTCTGTACAGATTTTGCAACCGATCCAACAGTTTTTCTTCCAACCACAGCTGTTCCCAATGCTGCCCCACCAAGAGCAAGTACCCCAAGAGCTTTTGCCCCACCAATCGCCGCACCAGTAAATTCTCCAGAAGCTTTTTTGGCATAAGCCGCACCTTTTAATAATAATATTACTATCAATATTGCTGGCATAAAGATCATTATCAATATTGAGACAAAGCTTTGGTTGGTTGCGGCAGCATCCGCAGCGCTCTTGAATATGTCTGCTCGTAGAACTTCTGAGGCAATATAAATTATGAACATGAATATCGCCGCTACAAAGGAAGATTCAAGTAATTTCTTCATCCAACTACCAAATCCAATAGTATTTATGTGGGATAGTGATGGAACGGAGTAAGTCACAAAAGCTAGTGGAGATATGATCAACAGCATCATCAAATTCATCATTCTGCCCAAGAAGCTCATGCCGGCAACAAAGAATGCATATATCAGGGCAAATATAATAATTCCATACAATATCATCGTGGAAGTTAAAAGAAATGCGTTTACGCCCCAATTCCCTACATCCACCTGCTTTCCTTCTATGTTTACCTTACCAAGAGCAGCAAAAGTCGTTTCATTGAAAAATTGATTTACATTAAATCTCGATACTAATGCACCCGCCATGTCCTTCTCAGCCACCCCTGTTTTGGCTTCATCACTTATCTTGTCATAAGAGAGAACGTTCGAGGTGTCTATTCTGTTGTAGAAAATCAAAGCTACAACATTGGAAGAATCGATAATTATTTTTGTAAAAAATAGACTAAAGTTTACAACCAAAGCTATGAGTATGACAGTAGCCACGATTTTTTTACCGCCACCATGACCCATACCTAAAATAATTTCAAAAGCTGCATATAGCAATATGAGAATAAAGAAAATGTTTGCGAAGTCTCGGACGATAGTCCAGATTGTTTGGATGAAGGGCAACTCATACATTCTTGAACTTACACTGAGTGCAGTGGAGAAATTAAACACATTGGCCGCAATAACCAATAGATACGACGGCACAGCAACAAACATAAAATATGTGACAACCTCTACACATCCAACAATGGTTCCACCAATACCAGCAAATCCGCATTCATCCAATTTGCCATATAGATTATTGTCTGTTTTTGGTGGAGGTGTAAGTGCTGGGTTGCTTGCATCATAAGCCATCCAGTTTTGAGTATACCCCCCACTATTTACTGTGGGACAATCAATTTGTGCTACATCCTCCACTCTCCCTGTGCTTCTAATGCAAGCACCTTTTTCTTGCGCATCCGCACTTAAGAATGGGACAAATATTCCCAACACAATACTCAATATTAATATATATGGAATTATTCTTTTCATTTTGTAACTTCAAAAACAATTTCCTTAAACTTTTTTTATCCGCACGCAATATCTGTACCACAATCTGTTGGTGGCGGTGTTGTCGTTCCTCCGTTGTTTCCTGTGTTGGTGGTGTCTGTTGTGCCGGTGTTATTTATTGGTAAATTTGGGTCAACATCTGGGAGGCGTGGTGGTTCAATCGTTTTTGTTGTACCTGGCGCATCACCCTTGTAGTCTAGAATATTGGATTGATAGATAATGTTACAACTCAAATTCATATTTACATTTTGTAGAGGACCATAGGCTCCGAAAAATGGAGATGCTGCTGATGGCTTTCCTTGGGTGTCTGAGGAAGCTAGGCCAGAAAGTGCCCCAGCGTTCACAAGTGGTATCGCGGGATATGCCACATTTCTTCCATCCTGGCTGGTGTCTTGAGGATTAATAAAAGTTTCATGAGTGTATCCACCAACAATTGGTAGATCACAGAACTGCTCCTTCTCATTTCCTGTCGTTGTAATAACTTTAATTTTTCTAGTTAAAGGATTCCAGCCACTTAGGTTTCTTCCAAAGAAAGAATCAAATCTAAAGGTTTTGCCTTGCGCACTAAACAAGTTGCTGTTTTCTCCTCCTGCCTTTACCCAACCTTCAGCTGGAATAGACCAACCAATACCTGGGGCTGATCTTTCTTGGGTGCATTGGCCAAGAAGTTTGCTTATATTTTTGTATCTATCGATTGCTGTTTCGAGCTCAGCCTTAGTGTCCTCAATTGTAAATGTGTTAGATATTGAGAATGAGATAGCGTCGTATTGTTTTTTGAAAGATATAAGGTCCTTTTCCCCTTGTGAGCCAGCTATAGGATCAGTTGTGAATGAATTTATACTGTTTTGTATTGAAAGAAGTCGAGTTAATGCTTGTTGTTTGGCCCTCCTGTTGTTTGTTAATTGTGCTGATTCTTCACTTATGTTGGTTATTTCTTTTACAGCATCTATGAACATAGAAGAATTTGGCAAACCCAAACCACCCTGGGTAACTGGTATGGTCATTTGGTCTCTAATCCAATCTCTGAAGAAATTAACAGCATATTGTAAATTTTTTGCTGCCAAATTTATTTTATAAGTGTTTTCTGAGTTGCTATCCTGGGCAAGAGCTGCCTGAATCATTGTCATATTTCTTTCTTGCTCCTCATTTAGGCGGGCTTCCCATCCAAGGTTTGGACCTGGGGTACAAATATCAAGCTCTCTGGTTTTTGGCCAAATCAGTGACAGCATCTGAGCGATGCCATAGTTACTTGGGTCTGAGTTGTCCATTAATTTCAACTCAATGTTTGTGTTTTTTATTCCTTCGTCAATTTTTTCTTTGAAATCACTTAATACAACAACTTGATCTGGCCCATTGAACACATCACCATTGTTTCCATTTATATCACCAGACGAGCTACCCAAGGTATTTCCAAAGTAATCCCAATTGTCCGTGTTTTGTGCTGGAGTATTTGTTTTAGTTGCTAGCGAACTCAAACCTGAACCCAAAAACTTATTTAACACAGCATCAAATACCGCTGAGAGACTTCCACCCAAGGCCGCCTGTAATTCTGTAAGCTTTTGTCCGCCCGCAAGTGAAGTCATGATAGAGTTTCCTACCACAGCACCTGGGGTTGTGGTTACTAATCCACCTGGGCAGTCATTTGTAAGTTTCCATTGATCTTCTTGGGATGCTTTGTCGGCTCGCACCATTGATTCGTAAAAGTCTAGAGATTTTTGGTAGTCAGAGCCTGGGCCAATTACTTGCCCCAATTGATACTCTGGTGGTTTTTCTAGGCCCGCAGATGGCTTGTATGTAAAGGTTGGTTTTTGAAATGGGTTGGTTAAGTTATTGTAGTTTGGATTTGATGGGCAAACTTGTGGAGACAAAAATCCCATTCCTTGTTGTAGTGTGGTGTTTATTTTTTGTGCAGCATTTTGTTGGGTTCCTTGTAGATTTATTGCTAGCTCTTTTGTGGTAACAATTTGAAATCCAAAAGGATTATTTTGTGGGTATTGGGTGTTTAAAAGAAATCCGTTCCATCCCCCCGTACCAAAATTAACCCTGTAATTATAATTTAAAAGAGGGTCATTGGTTACCTCACTCAAACTGTATGCAGCATTGGTTTCTAGCTGGCTCTTGTAGGTGTTAATGATGCTTAAAGATTGTTGTTTTCCAAATGGGAATCTGATTGGGTCATAACCAATAACGCTTATCAAATTTTTAATTTCAGATTTGGCAATGTCTTTAAAAAATGAATCAGGATTTTCTACGAAAAGTGGTGCACCATGAAACCCAGAGTTTATCCAATTCACAGTACTCTTGGTTATATTAGCTAGGGCTCTTTTTGCCACAACTTTCAAAAGTTCGTTGGCGATGTCTTGCAGCACCTTTTTTACATTTATTGCTGCTGTTGTTGTAGTTCCAGCAGCTGTCGTGCCAGCAAATAAATTACCAATATGTGAAAGTACATTTCCCACCGCATCCACAACTGGGAATCCAGAAGCTTCAACTTTTTTAGGAGTAGAAAACATTAAAAATGAAGGAGCAAGAATTGCTATTATTAGTAAGCCAGATATTGTGTTTTTAACTTTAAATTTCATAATTAATTAGTTAATTTCTTTGTCATTGCGTTTAAAAGTTTGTCAATACTTGCTTGATATAAATTATTATTTTCTTCAAATTTTGATACGCCACCCATGGCTACGATTACATCATTTTCATATTTTTGAATGTTGGACAAAGTTTCATTCAATCTCTCTAAAGAATTTACTACATCTAGGTGTTCTTGAGATATTGCAGATGGCACTTTTATCAAAACCATTCCATTCATGAATTTTGATGTTTGATCTATGATTGGGTCGAGCTTCATCAAGGCTTCAGTATTTACATTGTCTCCATCGCCTATGAATTCTTTTAGAATATCCAATACATTTTCTGTTTTTTGGGTGTAGGTTTTCTTAAATAGAGCATCCAATGATGAACTATAAGCTTGATAAGCTTGGGGGTTGTTGTCGGTTGAAATTTCAATTTCAGAAATCAAGTATATTTTTTTAGGAGTTACGTTTTTTATCTGATCATTCAAAGAGGTACTTAGTTTTTCTATGGTATTGTCATCAATTTCCCCTGCTTGATTAAGCGCAGCCACGGTAGAAAATAACTCTCTCGAAAACTTATCTGTTTGAGTTAGGTTCGCATCATCAGGAACATTAGCTTCGTCTCCAGTTGCTAGTTCTCGTTCCGTCTTCATTTTAGCTATCTCAGTACTATCAGGAGTACCATCATCATTTGTGTCTTTCTTAGTTGGGTCAGTTCCCCACAGACTCTCCTCCCAATCTTGAATTCCATCCAAGTCAGTATCCTTGCTCAACAAGTCTTGGACCGCTATGTTTCCATAGGTTAAACCAGCTTCTTGAGAAGCTTTATTTTTGTAGATAGATTCGTTCTTTAGAAAAAAAATGACAGCAAGAAAAAGTATCGCTCCTACGATTAAAGTAGCCTTTTTGTTTTGTAACAAAAACTTTTTAATTATGGCTTAATTATACCAATAAAGCCTTTGTATATACAAGCTTTTTTAACCAAAAACTGTTCAAAAGATTACTTGGATTCTTGGGCTAGAAAAATCCAGTCTACGAGTTTCAAATTTTCTGCTCTTTGGTCTCCAAATTTTTCTAAAAATTCAAAATCAACCACCCCCTTCAAGTTGCCCGACAGCTTTTTACGCTTATGAGCAAAGCCTTTTTTGACAATTTCCCAAAATTTTTCTTCGTTTACTTTATTTTCTTCAAATTTTTGTCTAGAAATATTTTTTATGGCGATTACGGCAGAATCTACTTTTGGAGCGGGAGAAAAGTATCTCGCTGGTACTTTTAGGATCATTTTTGGCTCACCGTATGCTTTGACTGATATGGAAAGTATACTTTCTTTGCCATCAGTAGCTACAATTCTTTTAGCAACTTCGTGTTGGATCATCAATACCATTAATTTCGGCTGATTTTTTTCGGTTAAAAATTTTTTTAATATTGCACCGGTTATGTTGTATGGAATGTTGGCGATAATTTTATAAGGTTTGTTTTTCTCCACTTGGAATTCCAAAATATCTTCTCGAAGCAGAATCAGTTTCTGGTCTTGGATTTCTTTTCTAAATTTTTCTTCAAGCAAATGACACAGCTCGTAATCTTTTTCTATGGCTATGACCTTGCCTGCTTTTTCTAAAAGCTTTTCAGTTAGAGCTCCTTTGCCTGGGCCTATCTCCAGCACCACATCTTCTAGAGTTACTTCACCTGCTTCTACAATCTTGTTCAGCGCTGGAATAGACTTTAGAAAATTTTGTCCGAGTGATTTTTTTGCTTTGTGTATTTTTTCTCCTTTCATAAATTTATATGTAGATAGTTTTAATCCCACCCTTCTCCCCTTCTTTCTCTAGTAAGTCTGCTGGTAGATCTGAAATAAATTCTGATGGAGCATTTATCTGGCGTGATCCGAATATGGTGCGGAAATTTGCAAAAGATAAAAATAATTTTTCTTTAGCTCGAGTTAGCGCTACGTAAAATAGTCTGCGTTCTTCTTCGGCGTCCTCGCCAGACTTTGTATCTCCACGACGTTCGTGTGGGAATAGTCCGTCTTCAAGCCCAGTGATGAAAACATTTTTAAACTCCAATCCTTTGGATGCGTGGACTGTCATTAATTTTATCGCATCAATTTTTTCCTTCTTCTCTTCGTTCACCATTATCGAATCTTGATCTGAGGCGAGTGATGCGTCTTCCAAAAGTTTTTCGATTCCCTTGCCACCTTCGAGCGCATCATACTTGAGAGCCAAAGTCGCCAATTCCCTAATGTTTTCAAGCCGCTCCGTGTCTTCGTCAGTTCCCTCGCCCAGCTCACGTTCGATGCCAGTGTGCTTAACTGCGAACTTTATCACCTCACTAGTTTTGGTAGTTTCTATTTTTTCTTTTAAGGTTGCTAGTAGTTCGTAAAAATTATTTACCTTTAGCAATACTTTTATAGGCAAACTATCTTTTTCCCCAGCAAAAATTTTGGCCAAAGTTACTTTGCCGATTCCACGCACTGGAAAGTTTATAATTCTTTTTATGTCGGAAAGATTTTCAGGATTTAGTGCGGCTCGTAGATAAGCCAATGTGTCTTTGATTTCTTTTCTTTCAAAGAATTTTACCCCGAGCACTTGATATGGCACATTGTAACGAAGCATGGCTTCTTCGAGAGCGCGGGATTGAAAGTTTGCACGGTAGAGTACTGCCACTTCACTCAAGTCTACAGATTTTCCATCCATAATTTCTAAAATTTTTGTCGCCACAAAATCCGCCTCGTCGTTTTCTTCCAAGGCTTCGTATAAACTTATCTTCTCCCCTAAGCCATTCTTGGTAAAAAGATTTTTGTCGGGTCGGTATTTATTTTTCTTAATTATTTCATTCGCGGCTTCTAGGATATTTTGAGTGGAGCGATAATTTTGCTCCAACAAAACTATTTTTGTATCTGGGTAATCTTTTTCGAAACTTAAAATATTTTTCAGGTTTGCTCCACGCCAAGAATAAATATTTTGATCTGCATCTCCAACTACACAAATATTTTTATGCACCGCGGACAGTAGTTTGGACATCATATACTGCACTTCATTCGTATCCTGGTACTCGTCTATGTGAATATATTGCCATCTATCCTGATACATCTTGCGGATATCTTCATTGTCTTTCAACAATTTTGTAGATTTCAAAAGTAAGTCATCAAAATCCAGAGAGTTTTCTTTCATTTTTCTACTTTCGTATTTACTCCAAACTTGAGCAACTATTTTACTCAAATAATCACTGGCCCGCGCCTCATAGTCACCAATCTGGGTGAATTTACCCTTTTCGCGGGAGATAATACCCTTTATTTTCCTAGGCTCGTACTGTTTTGGGTCTAAACCCACCTCTTTTATTATGTCTTTGATGAAAGAAACTGAATCTCCCTCGTCTAAAATGGTAAAATACCTTGTCAAACCTAGGGTTTTTGCGTTTTCCTTGATTATATGTACCCCAAGCGAGTGAAAAGTACTTACAAACGGCACCAACCCTACAAGGTTCGACCTTGTAGAAATTGAGCGTTGCATTTCAGTGGTTATTCGCTCTCGCATTTCTTTGGCAGCCTTGTTGGTGAAGGTCACAGCGAGTATTTTGTCTGGACTAATGCCTTCTTTGATCAAGTTTATGATTCTATGTGTTATGGTTTTAGTTTTTCCAGCCCCCGCCCCCGCCACAATCAACAGCGGACCATTCACGTGGAGCGCCGCCTCTCTTTGTTTTTCATTTAAATTACCTAGATGTTCTTTTTGAGTATCCACCCGTCAAATATACCACAGAATTACATCTTCACTTTATCTAGTTGACCCATTTCAGCAACTTTTTGAAGAGCACGCTTTATGAATTGCTCGTTAGTCTCGGCCACTCGGAAAGGAGTTTCGTTTCCTGGATTAAATCCAGTGATGTCGTGAAGTTTATTCAAGAATGAAACAAAAGGAGCTAGGCCTTCTTCTAGATCTACATCTTTGGTGGCCATCATTTCCCCCGCAGATCCATTTCTGACTGCGCTCCATACGTCTTCTGTGTCTGTTGGGAAAACCTCAGAAATCTTTTGTTCATAAACATCGTTTACTTGTTTTAAAACTTCCGCTGAAAGTCCACGAGCACCACTCAAATCAACCCAAGCCTTACCATAAGGTTCATAAGTTGCTGGATTATCCATTTTCAAAAATCCATCAGGTGCAATTCTCTGTTTTGGTGCTTCTTGAATAGTTTCTCCAGGTGCGTTTTGGATATTCTCTGCTACGTTTCCACCATTTTCTGCATTCAAAATAGATTGTTGCTGTGCTTCTAAGTGTTCTTCTGCGGATACTCCATCGTATGCATTCATAACATTCGCATGAGCTTCGGCTACTGCTTCTACGTGAGCGCCTGGGATGTGGCTGAAGTCTTCTATATGGCTGGCTGTAGCTTCTTGGTGTCCTGATATTCCTGCTTCTGTTGCCGTAGGGTGCATGCCATCCGCACGAATCTTTTCTAACCAATTCACATGTTTGATATAACCAGTAGCACTGTCTGGATTTTTGAATACTTCTGTAAGTTTCGCAGAGTGTGTATGCAAATCATCCAAAATGCTGTTAAATTTTACTGGGTCAGTGATGTGCAGGATTCCATTTTTAAAATTTACAGCTTCAGCAAATCTTCCAGCCCTTATGCCAGCCACATTGTGTCCCTCTGTCAGCTTTACTAAATTTGCAGCTTCGTTCAATGCTCGAGTAGCGCCCATTTGGTCAAGTGCAATGCCATCTGGTAATTTTTCTGGTAGGGTGTGATCAAGAATTAATTTTTCATAAGCATGTTCTAGCCCACCTGCTTTCGTCACATCAAAATCTGCTGGAGTTTCTAAAGAATGGGGAATGTTTTCTAGGTTAGCTGCAGATTCATGGAGTGGTGAAGTATCTACCATGATTGTATGAGCACCCAATGGTGCTTCTGTCGGTGCGCCAAATTTTGGAACAATTTTTTCTAAATCAATTGGAGTTTTGTCTGGTGAATTTACCTGATGAATGGCTTCATTTAGTGATCCTGGTTGTATAGATTCATTCGCAGCGATGCCCGTTCCTGGAATTTTTGCATCAATGGGGTCTGTAGTGTTAACTTCTGTGGAACCATGCCACCAGCCCAAATGTTCTCCAGCATATCTAACCAAGTAACCAGCTGTTGCAAATCCAGCTCCCATTAACGCACCCCTCTTCATTTGCTTGTTAACAAACTTCTTCTGTTTCTCATTTATTTTTTCAGCTGCAAACGCAGAGAATTGTTCCAGTCTGGCTTCTAGTTCGTTGTTGGTTGCCTCGCTGGAGGATGCTCTCAATACCATGGCTTGGTTTAGAACATCCAAAAGTTTGTATTGATTTTGTAGAGAAGATTTAATTTCTCCGAAATTTACTTCACCACTCTCAATTTTTCCCAGGGTGTACTCTATTCGAGCAGATAGTGATGTTAGGGTTTTTTCACTTATTGAATCACCCGCTTCTCCAATTAATTTTTCAAGTTTTTTAGAAAGCTGATCCGCATCAAAAGTTGCATTCCTTTCTTCACTGGTGTCCTTGGCTCCATATCTGGCATTCTTTTTTCTTTCTTCTAGGGTTTGTTTTCCTCGTACTCTTCCGCGTATACCTCCAATAACAGCACCAGTAATTGGGGCAGTGATTCCAGTAGCAATTCCCATACTAGCGGTCAACATTCTAATTCCCCAACCTCCAGCAAATAAACCTTTGTTTACAAGATTTTTACCACCAGTAATAGTTTGCAAGAAATTAAAACCAGTTTTTGCTAATTCTTTTCCTCCTGACGTTTCTGATATTCTTTGGAACTCTGCTTCAACTTGTGGGTGGGTATTTAAAAGCTGTTGCATTTTAACCGAGTTGTCCATTTGCATCATGTTGGTCATAGCTGGGCTTAAACCAATATGTGTTTGCTCAATTTCTAAAACTTTTATTTTTGCTTCATCATATGCAGTTTTTGCTTTATCGTATTGTTTTTTGTTTTTACCCTTACCTTGTCCCCACTCGTATGGTATTTGCTGAAATTGGTTTGCCGCTGTGTTAAAGGCCCTGATAGCATTTTTGTCTGATTCTGAGTCAGAATCAAGTAATGGAATAAAAATAATCTCTGGCTGGCCTTCTCTATTTATTGCAACACTTTTTTCGTCAGCCATTTTAACTAGTTGCGCAAAATCGGCTGCAATTAATTGCTTACCCTCTTCTGTGTCTTTTATTTTTTCAAAAGTCTTTGCTTCGATATCTTTTAAAGTTTTTTCTTTTTTAACTCCCGCCCAAATCTTACCTAGCCATTTTTTAGATTTTAAGTCTTCGGAATATTGTGTATTTGAATCTTCCTTAACAATATCTACAATTCTATTTTGTAGGTTTCTAACCACCAAAAGTTTCTGCTCTATTGTCAGGGCATTGAATTCGGGGCTAATAAGACTTTCTATTTTAAGATCCTCAATAAATTTACCAACCTCTAGTTCGGCTGAAGGCACCTCAGTGTTTGATTCTGTTCTTCCCTTTTCAGCAATCAAAAGCTCTATCTCTTCCAACATGTCACTAAGGTCTTTAGACTCCCGTTCATCCATTCCTGGAATAAGTTTTCCAACCACCTCAGACTGAAGTTGTTGGAGCTCAGGTGTTGTTTTATCCTCTAGGCTTAGAGACAAAAGATGTTCGGTGGATTGTGGGCTTGTGTCCTCTGCTTCCTTGCTTGCTATTAAAAGATCAATTTCTTTCTGCATTTCTAATAGTTGTGCATGCAGTGATGTGTTGCCTGCGTTTTGGAGTAAGTCATGAGTTACTTGTGTTCGAATATTTTCTAGTTCAGCAACAGTCTTGCTTTCCAAATCTATTTCAGGTGTTGTTGACTCTTCCACCAAGGGCTGCTCTTTTTTAGTAAATCTTTTCTCTCTCATGCGGGCCATGGCATCGTCTTCTGGACGTGCTCCTAAAATGGCCCGACGGTGAGCTTGTTCCTCGAGAGTGACAACCCTTTTTTCCTTTTTCCTGTGTTCGACTGGTGGCTGAGTAACTCCTAGTGGTGTAAAACTACCATAACTTCTGATTCCCTCTTTGCCTATCTGAGATGCTTTATTTCCAGCTTCACTGATTCCAGATCTTGCCGCAGCAATGGCTTTACGTAACGCTTTCTTTGCGCCTTCGGTTAGATTTATTTCTTCCTCGCTCGTTTCTGTTCTTGGTGCATACGGATAACCACGTTCAGGTATTTGATTTTCGGCAATCGCTCTGGCACCTCTTTTTATTGCTCGTATTCCCTTTTTACCAGCACTTGCATATGCTTCTGCGACCTCACCTGCCATATCTCTCAAGTCTTCCCCTGTTGGAGTGACCATTCTTATATCATCCGCTACGCCCCTTGCCACACCCGAAGCCCCAACTTTTATTTTTCTAGCAGTTTTTTTGGCATTCCGTTTTATTTCCTTTGCTCTTTCTTTTACATAACCAATTTTTATTTTTCCATCCTTTACCATTTCTTCACCAACTTCTTTAAAATCTGCACCAGTTGGTACAGTTTCTTCTATTGTGTCTGAAACAAAATCCTTTGTTGCTCCGACGCCTCTTTTAATTTTTTCTCCAGCATCTTGAAGTGCAGCTGTTGCTTCTATAGCAGCTTTTTCTCTAGCTTGAGTGGCCATCATGGCAATTTTTTCTGCTCTATTTGGCCGGCGAACCCCTCTACCCTTGCCTGGTTTTAAATTTATTTCTAGTGCTTGTTTTGCTGGAGCTTCAGGAATATACGGTTGATTTCCCTCTGGATTCATGGCTCGTGCGTGTCCTTCTGCCATCATTTTTACTCCTTCTTTGACAGCTTTGCCTGCTTTTTTTATTTCTTCCGATTTTTCTTTAATCACTTCACCCGCCTTTCGTTTTGTTTCAGCCCATTCCGCTCTAGTTTCTGCATTTAACTTTGCGATGCCTCCTTTTGCGGGTGTCCTGGGTGCCGAAACAGAACTTTGCCCTTCCGGTATGCCCATAGTGGTTTGAATTTGTTTCAATACTTCTGCGCTGGCAACTCCTCCTTTTCTTGATAATCTAAATTGTTGTCGCAATCTATCTGCAAGTCCTAAGTTTTTGGCTGGGGCTTGGGTTTCCGTATATATAGTGTGCCCAGCATCCCTTGCTCTTGTAAGAGCATCTATCTGGGCCTTGATGGCTCGTCTTTGGAACCAGTTGGCCTGGTGGAGTTTGGATTGTAAGGCATTCAATTGCTGAGTTTGTTGGTCGTAAAGTTCATCTGGACTCAAGGCGGGCCTGGAATCTACCCCCATTATTGGAGCAGGTTTAGCCAACTTTGGAATAACTTCGTCTCTGGGCTGTCTTCGAGCCCCACCAAATCCCTCTAAAGGTAATCCTAGTCCTGTCATAGTTTATTAATTATATAATTAATAGTTTTTAATAACTAATTTTTATTATAAATTCATATTATTATGAAATAACTTAAAATCTTTGTCAAAAAATACTTATCCACAAATCGGTTGACATACCCCCCTCATCTGGTACCCTTATAGGTATAGTCCTGGAAAGAGGTACGAATGAGCTGGCCGAACCCCCGTATGATAGTAACCATCGCGAGAACCTTTGTTTTATAGCACAATTTAGGTCGTTCTATATTCTATCCTTATTTTATAAGGGCAAGAAAGGAATTCTCTCGGTAAATTTGTTTGTTTTATAAAACCTCAATTTAAAATTTTAAGCTCTATTTTGGCTTCAACCCTCTCTGTAGGGCTATTTTTCACACCCACCCCTGAAGCTAGGGCTGGTTTCTTGTCTGGGGTATTTAGCGATGCTTCAGCTAGTACTGCGTCTGGATCTTTGACTGGAGATGTCGGAAATTCACAAAATATGACCCTTTTGCAAGCCAACTCCTTCTCTATTCCAACCCCAGCAAGCAAAAACTCTAAAGATTCTAATGAAATTGACGAAAGTGTGGACGTAAGCATACTTTCCAATAACGCCCTTTTACCGGCTACTGGTCCAATGGGGGTTTCAGACGGAACTGTTATTCCTGATGATTCTTTTGACCAGATCAGTGTTTACGTGGTCAGGAGTGGAGATACGGTATCCCAGGTTGCAAATATGTTCGGAGTTACCCCAGACACTATTCTTTCAGCTAACGATATGAAAAAAGGAGACAAGCTCAAGGAAGGCGATGTGCTCCTTATATTGCCCTTCTCTGGCATAGAACACACTGTGACCAAAGGCCAAACTATCCAAGGTATCGCCAATCTTTATAAGGTTGATGTAAACGAAATTCTTCTTTCGAACGACATGGAGATAGGCACCAAGCTTTCAATTGGCGAAAAGTTAATTATTCCAGGTGGGACCTTACAAAATACAACTTCACCCGCCAAGCCTTCAGGAGCTAGCTCTGGTTTGGCTAGAAGTAATCCATCTCAAGGGTCTCTCAAAAATGCAAATGGGTACTTTATAAATCCAGTCCCTAGTGCTCGTAAGTCTCGAGGTACTACTAGTGCCCACAAGGGAGTAGATTTGGCGGCACCTATAGGTACTCCTATTAAAGCAGCAGCAGCTGGACGAGTTTCTTTTGCCCGAACAGGGTACAACGGAGGCTTCGGCAATCTAGTTATCATCACTCACTCAAACGGTACTGAAACTCTATATGCTCACCAAAACAGTATTGCTACCTCTGTGGGAGCGCAAGTAACTCAAGGACAAGTTATCGGCTATGTTGGTAATACTGGTAGATCTAGAGGAGCTCATCTACACTTTGAAGTTCATGGAGCCAAAAACCCAGGTAACGATTGGTCTTGGAAGTACTAATCTATTATTCTAAACAAGTTAGGGCAACCATAAATAACACCCCAATAATTACAGCAGAAATCTGTGCTATTGAGTGCTTTGCACCATTAGTTTTATTGAGTTCAGGTATGAGGTCTGCTAGAGCAATATATATAAATCCACCTGCGGCGACGGGAAGAAACCAATAGGATGAAATGGTAGCGATATCTCCTAGGATAAAGAATATTATTGCTCCAAAGACGGCTAGTAGGGCTGACAAAAAGTTTAACCACAATGCTCTGCTTTTGGTATAACCTGAGTGGACTAAAACAGCAAAGTCTCCAATCTCTTGAGGTATTTCGTGTAAAATAACAGCCAAGGTTGTGGCCAATCCCAATGGCACACTTACTGAAAAACTTGCCGCTATAATAATTCCATCCATAAAATTATGAAATCCATCTGAAAATAGCACCAATTTCCCTACCGGATGAATAACTGGTTCTTCTGTATCTTCCCCGTGGTGGTGCCAATGGAAAAATTTTTCTAAAATAAAGAATAAAAGTACGCCCCCAACAATCAAAATACTGCTCAGAGTGGTGTTTAATGAGCCCTCGAAAGCTTCGGGAATAAGGTGAATAAATGCATCTCCCAAAAGAGCTCCTACGGCGATGCTAATAAAAACAAATGTATATTTTCGTAAAATTTCTGCTTTTAGAGAAAGAGTAAAAATTCCTATGAGTGAAATTAGACTAACTGTAATGACACTGCCAAATGTGTATAGGTATGTTGTGGTCATGTGATAATAATTTTGCCTTCTGTGCGGGATAAGGGAATCGAACCCTTGACATCAGTTTGGAAAACTGAAGTTATACCATTTAACTAATCCCGCGAAACTCGTTTAAGCCTTTTGCTATAAGCTTTTTTGGTCTTAAACTTGTCGGGCTGCTGGGAGTCGAACCCAGCCTAAATGCTCCCAAAGCACTTGTACAACCGATATACTACAGCCCGAATATCTACTTTGAAACTACTGGCGAGTATATCACAAAATTATATCACTGACCACTTTTACCCTTGCTTTCTTTAATTTTAAATCCAAATAGACAACCAATAGGTCCACTTGCCAAGTCTGATCATCCCCTATTTTGTTGTGCAATAAGTAGGTTTGGATTGTTCTGGCCAGACGCTGTAGCTTCCAGGGGTGCATGTTGTCTTCCGCGCGGTAGTCGTTGTCCTTTATGTTTACCCTGCTCACGCTCTTTACCTCAACAAAATGGAGTTTATCATTGGCTCCAGCAATGATATCTATCTCACCCCATTTCTTTGTATAGTTACGTTCCAAAATCTGGAAACCACGTTTCATGAGAAACCTTACAGCAATGTTCTCCCCCAACTCCCCTATTTTTTGTGTTTCTGAAGTGAATACTTTAGGCATAATAATTATATTATTACTAGTTTCATGTAAAACATGTGTCACGTGAAACAATTACCTTAATATTGTGTCTTTTAACAAAATACCCTTATTTTACAACGTATTATGTATAAATAGGGTATTAAAAGACAATTTCAACTGATGTCCGTTATACACATACCCACACAGTTATCCACAGTTATCACTAAAACCCTTACAATGTAAGCTAGAAGTAAAGGACAGATAGATGTGTGCGGTTAGGGAGAATCGAACTCCCGTCTCATCCTTGGCAAGGACGTGTTCTACCACTAAACCATAACCGCAATTTAAAACTATTTGATTATAATATTTATTAATAATATATGCAATTAATATATTCGGATGATTGATGTATTTCGAAACCAATTGTGATACAATATAAATGCATGAAAAAATGTTCAAGATGTAAAAAGGAAAAATCTCCTGAAGAATTCAACTTTAAAATCAAGAATATAGGATTAAGACAGTTGCAATGCAAAGAATGCACTCGCTTATTAATTAAAAATCATTATAATACAAATAAGCAATATTACTTATCAAAAGCCAGGGAACGTAATAAGATGTTGCGAGGGGGAATTAATCTCTTTCTTAGTCAGTATCTACGCAAAAATCCTTGTGTAGACTGCGGAGAATCCGATATTGCGGTCCTAGAATTTGACCACAAGGGAGAAGTACCAAAACTTAAAGCCATTTCTCACTTAGTAAGAGCTGGATCTGCTTTGAAGCAAATTCAAGAAGAGATTGATAAGTGTGAGGTGAGGTGTGCAAATTGTCATAGACGAAAAACCGCAAAGGATTTTAATTGGTTTAAAAATATGCACTCGTAGTGAAATGGATATCACAACAGTCTTCGGAACTGTCATTGAAGGTTCGAATCCTTCCGAGTGCACACAAAAAGTTCAATGATTAACTCAAATAACTTAATATCAAAGATACCACCAGAGGTTTCACAAGTAACAAATGCCATAGAGAAGGCAGGTTTTGAGGCGTACTTGGTGGGTGGGTGTGTAAGAGATCTTCTAATGGACAGGGAGCCAAAGGATTGGGATGTGACTACCAACGCAGACCCCGAAACCATAATTGGTTTGTTTGAGAAGACTGTATATGAAAATAGCTTTGGAACCGTGGCTGTCATAAATGAAGATGTTAATCGTGAAACATTACGGCAGATAGAGGTTACTCCTTATAGAATTGAAGCAAAATATACTGATTTTAGGCATCCAGATGAAGTAAAATTTAGCAAGAACATAGAGGATGACCTTAAGAGACGTGACTTTACAGTCAACGCGCTTGCTTTAAATTCTAAAGGACACCTGGTTGACCTCTTTGGTGGTTTAAAGGACATTGAAAATAAGACGTTACGGACAGTAGGGGAGCCAGATGAAAGATTTGGTGAAGATGCACTCCGTATGTTGCGAGCGATTCGCTTTGCTTTACAACTAAATTTTTCTGTGGCTGAAAATTCTGTACAAAGTATTTTAAAAAATTCTGATTTAATAAAAAAAATTTCTGCAGAAAGAATTCGTGATGAATTTGTAAAAATAATTTTGTCAGAAAATCCGGCAACTGGAATTGTGATGTTGCAAAAATTTGGATTACTAAAAAATATTATTCCTGAACTAGAAGAGGGAATAGGTTGTGAACAATTAGGTGAACATATATATGATGTTTGGGAGCATTTACTACATGCCCTACAGCATGCCGCAGACAAGAAATGGCCTTTAGAAATAAGGCTTTCTGCGCTTTTTCACGATATTGGTAAGCCGAGAACAAGGAGGGAAGCACAGGTGCAGAAAAATTCGTCAAAAAAGAAATATACTTTCTATGGACACGAAGTTGTCGGTGCGCGAATGACAAAAAAAATAATGGAGAGATTAAAATTTCCCAAAAAAGAAACTGAGCTTGTGGAAAAACTTGTGCGCACTCATATGTTTTTTTCTGACACAGAACTTATTACACTATCTGCTGTGCGTAGAATTATCACCAAAGTTGGTAAAGAAAATATTTGGTCACTGATGAATGTCCGTGAGTCGGATCGAGTGGGTATGAAAAAGAAAGAAGCACCTTACAGATTGCGTAAGTATTTTGCCATGGTGGAGGAGGCGCTAAGGGACCCCATCTCTGTCGGCCAGCTAAAAATTAATGGAGAATATATGATAAAAGAGCTTGGAATCAAACCCGGACCACGAATGGGCTATATTTTAAACGCTCTTTTGGAAGAAGTCTTGGATGATCCATCAAAGAATTCTATCGGACATCTGACAGAACTGGTGCGAGCTCTCGACAACCTACCTGACGGGGCATTGAAGGCCTTGGGGGATAGGGGAAAGGAAAAAAAGGAGGAATTGGAGGAAGAAGAAGTGGCCAAGCTTCATGAAAAACATGGGGTGAGATCTGGAAAGTAAAAAATCCTAGTAAACTTCTTTTTGGTAGCAAGTTTCACAATATACTATCTCTGGTTTGTCTGGAGAGTAGCTAGTTTCAAATTCATTCTCGCATCCTTCGAGCATACATTTTCTGTGCCAGAGTTTGAGGGGGTTCTTTTGTCGAACTCTTTTATAGTGTCGGCAATTTGAACACAATCTCGGTAGGGGGATTCCGTAATTCTTATAGAAAGAAAATTCCGCGCTAGTTATTTTGAAGGCTTGGGTGCATTTGTCTGTACAATTTCCAGCGTGCTCGCAACTGATAGCTTGGCCGATGATGCTTTCGTCTGCCTCATCTATATTATCCGGTAAGTCCTTAGATTCTATGTCTACTTTGTAATTCTTTTCGTTTTCCTCTATATAATTGAAGCCCGAATCTTCTATTTGTTGCTTGGTTAAGGATCGTAATTCTTGAGCTACGGTTTCATTGTAAGCAAAAGGGGATAGCTCGACTGGGAAAAATTCACCATAGGTAAATACACGACCTTTTTTGTCCAAGTAGGGCGTGTTTTTCATTTGCTCAACTATTTTATTTCTCAAGACTTCAAATTCTTCTTTTGTGTATTGCCTATTAAAGATGCAGTACTTTTTATTTCTTAAACCTACACAACCAAATAGGTAAGATGAATTGTGGCAGTTGTAGGAATATTCAACGTTGTGACAAACAAATATAAATCTTGAAAACAGAACTTGATTTCCTGGGTATACGGTTGAGGATTCATAGCACTCCATGGAATCCAAACCAGAATGATCTATATCATGACTATCTTTTACTTGAGAATAAACCAACCATAAATTTTTACTATTTTCGGCGCCACCAAAGACCGAGAAGCAGTTTGTGCACTTCTTGGAGTTTTCAATAAAATCCCCAGAAACGTTGACAGACTTAACTATTTTGGCGAATCGTCTAGGAAATTTTAGATTAAATGCGGTGAATTCTTGTTGGGCTTTCTCCATTTCTTGGTATGAGCCAAAGTCTATTTCCTTCATTTTTTCAGCATATTCTTCTTTGGTGTATTGTTTGTTGAAAATACAATAGGCTTGGTTGTTTAAATTTGTGCACCCAAAGCAGTCATGACAATTTCGGCAGTTGAATAAAAACGCACTGTCGTAGCTGGTCTCACAGTAACGGCTGTATTTAAGATTGAAACAAGATATGCAGTCTGTGGTTTCGTAATTTTTTTCACATTTTGAAATCAGGTGGCAATCTGCGCACTCTTTGCAGTTGAAAATAAAAGAAGAGTACAAGGAATCTTCGTTGTGATCAGCTCCAACAAGCAGGTAACAGTTTTTGTTGTTTTCAGTGATACTGCAGTAGTCGCTGTTTACTGGATTTATGTTGAATAGCCCAATATCTGGAACTTTTTTCCAGAGCTCGCGCATTTGTTCGAAGAAATTCTTTGAGAAATCGTAATCTACTCCATATTCTAGAGCATCCCAGCTGTCACCCCACCACGCCTTGTGGCAATAGATTGTATCAGCCTTGTCGGGGGAGAATATAGAAATCATATCTTCACCGTGACCAGGTGCCTGACACTTGCTCTTGTATAGAGTTCTTTCGTTGCGAAAAGCTTGTCGGCGAATCAGACGACAATCTGGGCACCAAGTAGGTGGTGGGACTTTGATTCTTTCGTAGAAATTTAAGTCTTCGGTAGTTATCTCAAAATTCAGCTTGCAGTTCTGACAGACTTTTTCCATGTTTATTCTATAAACTTACTAAACAAGCGAGTACTAGTATGAGAAAAGTTGAAGAGAATGGCGAAGGTGAGGAGAGCGAGGGCTACTTCTTTATTCCAGAAACATAGCGGAATAGCGATAGTAGCGAATATGATTGGTACAAAAGTTCGGATGGTTCCACGCATTATCTCCGCTCGGCTGACCTCTATATTTTTAATATGCTCAGACTTAAAGACGTAATTTCGCATTAAATATAGACAGAATCCGAGAGCGATGACGTTCATGGCAAATATGATGATAGGTAGCTCTAGGTTGCTTTCTTGACCCAATAGAGAGGTTGAAAACGGAACTAACCCCACCAGTAGGAAGAATACGGCGTTTATATTGGTTAGAGTCATGTCTATATTTTTGGCATATACAGAGATGAAAAAGTGGTGAGCTCTCCAGTAGGTAAATAGCATAGAGAAGGCCAGGACATAGCTCAGGAAAATAGGTGCCATGTCTACGAGAGACTGCCAGAGCTCTAAGTTGGTTGTGTGGGTTAGGGGTACTCGGAGTTCAAAAACGAGGATAGTCATAACGATAGCAAAGATGCCATCTGAGAGTTGTTCTAGTCTGTTGGCTTTCATATTTAAAATAATACCACACTTACATTTCTATTAAAACAGGGCAGTGGTCAGAGCCCATAACCTCGGGTAGAATTTTTGCAGACTTTATTTTTTTAACGAGCTTGGAACTTACAAAAAAGTAATCTATTCTCCAGCCAACATTTCGAGCTCGAGAATTTGCAAAGTGACTCCACCAAGAGTAGTGGCCGTTGCCTTTAGTAAAAATTCTAAATGTATCCACGAACCCAGCATCAATCATGTTTTGAATTCCTTCGCGTTCTTCATCTGTGAATCCTTTTTTGCCTTCGTTTGGTTTTGGATTGGCTAGGTCGTCAGCTGTGTGGGCGACATTCAAGTCACCACAAAAAATCACTGGCTTCTTTTTTTCTAACTCCTTCATGTATTCCAAAAATGCTGGATCCCAATTTTTGTGTCGGAGTGGTACGCGAGAAAGATCGTCCTTAGCATTTGGAGTGTAAACCGTGACCACGTAAAAAGTTTTAAATTCTGCGCAAACTACTCGGCCTTCGGTGTTTGGGTCACCATAACCATCATCTGTAATTTTAAATTTCTTAGCAATTTTTTCTGGTATGTCGTTTACGATGGTGATGGGTTTTTCTTTGGTGAAAATTGCAGTACCACTGTAGCCCTTTCTGGTGGCTGAGTTCCAGTACTCTGTGTAGTCTTTCAAATCTATCTCACCCCTATGGTCACTTTGTTCCTGTTGAGCTTTAGTTTCTTGGAGGCACAAAATGTCTGGCTGATACTTTTTTACAAAAGAAACAAAGAGTCCCTTTTTGTGTACGGCACGTATTCCATTTACATTCCATGAAATAATTTTCATTATGATTTTTTGAGCAGAGTTTCTAGGAGAATCATTTCTCTGGGTTTTTTGATTGGAGTATTTTCCTGAGAAACTATGTTTAGTTTTGCTGGGGTGAAAATATTTTGAATTTCCTGTGGTTCAAAAAAGTGGTAGTGAATTCCATACTTCTCTACGTCACCAGTAGGGGAGGCCTTGGGTGAAAAATCAAAAAATGTTTTAGTCTCACGAGAGATGGAAACATTTAAATAAAATCCTCCGGGTTTTAAAATTCTAGCTACTTCATTTGCGTATTGATTCCAGTCTTCGCTGTATAAATTCTCTAATAGTCCAAAGTCACAAGCTCCATCAAAACTAGCATCAGCAAATGGTATGTCCAGGGTGTTGGCTTCCATGAATTTTAATTTACCTTCTAGGCCCCAACTTTTTATTTCTTCGTTGGCTTTCTTTACTATGCCACCTTCAAAATCAATTCCGATAACTCGGTAGCCCATGTCGGCCATGTGTTTCGCAAAGAATCCACGACCAGAACCGATATCTAGAATGAGCGCATCTTTTGGAAGCTGTTCCATTAGTTTTACACCTTGTATCTCTACTGGCATCCGAGGCCAAGTATCTGAACCGGTCTTGTAGGCAGTCTCAAAATATTTTTTGTGTTCGTGGTAATCCATCCCGTACGAAGTAGGAAATCTTTAGATTTCCGTAGCTACTTTATTAAAAACGACTATTATAAGTAAGTTTATTATATCACTTCTTTCTCTTAAATTAACTGAGGGACTTCGTACGGGATAGTCTACTACCTTTTGTTATGGAACTTCTTGTGGATGTCGCGCAGATGTTTGTCAGTTACGTGTGTGTAGATTTGTGTGGTTCCGATGTTCGCATGTCCGAGAATGGCTTGCACTGAACGCAGATCAGCCCCATTGCCGAGTAAATCTGTGGCAAACATGTGGCGCATGACGTGCGGTGTAACTTTTTTAGAAATACCAGCTTTGATGGCATGTTGTTTCACGATGCGTTCTATGGAACGCCGAGTCAGTGGACCCACATCTAGTTTCTCTTTGGCGATATTATTTTTTTTGTTTTTACTACTGCCGATTTCATTACCGACTTGGACGAAGAGAGCATCACTCATATCTTTGCGAGCATCTAAATATTTCTTTACTGCTGTCTTG
>JAGOPQ010000017.1 GCA_017991915.1 Minisyncoccota bacterium
GTACTACCCTTTTGGACACCAATTCTGGTTGTCTCGTGTCCTTTATCTTCTACTGGATGTCCTTTAAAGAATGTAAAGGACTCTGCGTGTCCTTTAGAATCCTCGATAAAGAATTCTGATAAAGTTGCCGGCTGGTTTACGCTAGATTTACGGATGTATTCCTGTACTGATTGCTCCAACTCTATAAACTCTTTTTTGAGTATTCGGTAATTCATTTCAGAGATCAAATTTATAGAAGAAGATATCTCCAAGAATGACAAAAGCTCAGCTATTTTTATCTCAATATTGCCCCTAGTTCCTAGGTTCAATTGGCGTACTTTAGAAGGGTTGGGGATAGATAGCAAATAGGTGTCTGATACGATATCTGCGCCCAATGTCCTTAATTTATTTCGTAGCGGTTCATCCTTTTCCATGATGTCCGTAACCATATACAAAGCAGATACAAGCTTGTTTGTCTTTTTATAGGACCCCGAACGAAAGTCGTTAGCTTCATACGCGACGGGCATAGAAATAGTGTCCTTTGGAGTGTCTTTGAGGTTTTTAGACTCGTCTAACATCTGTCCATTATATATAGGACAATGAAAAACGCAAGCGTTTTTCAGGCTCTAGCTTTTAGGCCCTAGGCTCTAGCGAAAATAATTAAAGATTAAAATTAAAAAAAATGCTAAGGCCTAAAGCCTAGTACCTAATGCCTACGTCATGTTAAAATATACGCATGGCAAAAAAGGAAAAGCAAAAAGTGAAGGAACGTCCTGCGCTACTTCAAACCGAAACCAAGCATGGAATATTAGCAGTGGTTTTTTTTGTTTTTGCGGTATTTTTTTTAATGTCTCGCATGAACATAGCTGGACCAGCAGGAGAATTTTTATTTGAAAAATTACAATACTTATTGGGAGACATCGGCTACTTCTTGCTACCTTCCCTCTTCATACTACTCGGCACTTCTTTTATAAAATCCGAAGTTCCAAATGTGGGATGGACACCGACAATATCTTCAATTCTTTTTCTACTCTCAAGCTTGAGTATCATCAACATAGCTTCTGATCCAAATCTCTATGGAGGCATCTTGGGAGAAATTCTCTCTGTTCCTTTTGTCTCACTCTTTGATGTCTACGTCAGTCTCCTATTCCTAGGAGCAATTTTAATAATTTCAATTCTGGTGATGTTTGATACCAAGCCAAACCTACCCCAACTCTGGGCTAGAATGGTGGCCTTCATAACTGGCAAGAAACAAGTAGAGGAAGGAGAAGAGGAAGATGCTAAGAAACCAATCGCAAAAGCCGAAGTCGAAGAAGAGCCGGAAGAAGAGAAAGAAGCGGCGAGTGAAAAAATCAAGAAAGCTCTCGGCATGGTAAAGAAAGAACCAGTCGCAGAAGAAGAGGAAGAGATGCCTATAAAGAAACGACGCGGTGGACTCATATCTACGTACACCCCTCCCCCAATGTCCTTACTTGAAGAAGACAAGGGTAAGCCAAACACCGGCGACATCAAAGCCAATGCAAACATAATAAAGAGAACTCTGGCCAACTTCGGCATCGAAGTGGAGATGGATGAGATCACCGTCGGTCCGACAGTCACTCGCTACGCACTCAAGCCAGCTGAAGGAGTGAAGCTGTCCCGAATTGTCGGACTCCAGAGTGACCTAGCTCTCGCCCTAGCAGCCCACCCTATCCGTATCGAAGCACCTATCCCTGGCAAGTCACTCGTAGGTATTGAAATTCCAAACAAGAGTAAATCTATCGTCGGTCTGGCTACCCTGCTCTCTGATGATAAATTCCAAAATTCTCCAAAACCACTCACCATCGCCCTTGGCCGTGGAATCAACGGCAAAGCTGTATTTGGAAACTTGGCCAAGATGCCACATGCCTTGGTGGCGGGTACGACTGGATCTGGAAAGTCTGTGACTATTCACTCTATGATCACCTCCCTCCTGTACAGAAATGGCCCAGACGATTTGAAATTTATCTTGATAGACCCAAAGCGCGTAGAGCTAACCTTGTATAACAACATCCCTCACCTACTAACCCCAGTCATCACCGAAGCCAAGAAAACCATCCTAGCTCTAAAATGGGCGGCAAAGGAAATGGATAGACGCTATGACATCCTAGAATCCGAATCTGTCCGCGATATTGAGTCTTACCATGACACTGTCTGGAGTAAGGACAAAAAGAAAATAAAGAAGAACGCCCAAGGTGAAGATGTAGAGGTGGATGTAGACCGCCTACCATACATAGTCATCATGATAGACGAACTCGCCGACATAATGAGCTCCTACCCTAGGGAGCTGGAGTCTGCAATCGTGCGTTTGGCCCAAATGTCTCGTGCGGTGGGTATACACTTGATACTTTCAACTCAAAGACCTGAAGTAAACGTCATCACTGGACTAATCAAGGCCAACGTCCCAGCTCGTATCGCACTCAAGGTGTCTTCACAGATAGACTCACGTACAATTCTGGATGCTGGAGGTGCAGAGAAGCTCCTCGGTGCCGGAGACATGCTGTACTCTTCCGGTGAAGCTCAACCAGAACGCCTACAGAGTGCCTTTATATCTGAAGGTGAAGTAAAAAAGGTTGTGAAATACTTGGCGGATGCATACCGAGACGAGATATCTGAAGAAATATCCCTCTCCAATGAATCCATGTCTGCTGATAAAAGTATCTTTGAAAGCTCACTAGAAGATGATGAGGATCAAGATGAAATGTATGAAGAAGCTAGACAAGCAGTCATCGAAGCTGGCAAGGCTTCTACTTCATACCTACAAAGAAAACTAAAACTCGGCTACGCTCGAGCAGCCAGACTGATGGATACACTGGAAGAACGTGGAGTCATCGGCCCTGGAGATGGAGCAAAGCCTCGCGATGTATTGGAAAAAATTTCTCATGATGAAAACGGTAACAATGTAATCTAACAGAATGGATAGAGATGCAAAAAAAATATTAAAGACAGCTTCCCTTTCAATATTTTTCCTTTTCATTATCGTCTACGCTGGATTCCGCTCTTATGATTTAGTAGTCGGAGTAAAGATAAAAAATGTAAACATTGTGGATGGAGCCACAATGACCCAAAGTGAACTAAAAATCACCGGAAGGGCCAAAAATGCCTTAAATTTAACCCTAAATGGGCGTGAAATATCTGTGGATCAGAGTGGAAACTTCAGTGAGACAATTGCCCTACTTTCGGGGTATAATATAGTCAGTTTGAAGGCCCTGGATAAGTTTGGGCATAGTGATGAGAAAGATTTCCACCTCATCGGTGGATTCGCCGAAGAGGCGAAATTACAAGTAACCAATTAAACAAACAATATGAAAAAGGCAAAAGAAAACAAGGAGAATAAGACAGACAAGGAGATGGGTACCGCCGGACTGGACGACACCCTGAAAGCAATCCAAACCAAATTCGGTGAAGGCTCTATCATGAAGTTTGGTGATTCTCCGAAGGTAGATATCAATGTCATACCGACTGGCTCTATCGGATTAGATATGGCACTCGGCGTAGGTGGAATTCCTCGCGGAAGAATCATAGAAATCTTTGGACCAGAATCCTCTGGTAAGACTACCCTATCGCTCCACATCGTAGCTGAAGCTCAAAAGAAAGGTGGAGTGTGCGCATACATAGATGCGGAGCATGCGATGGATCCAGAATATACTAAGAAGCTCGGCGTAAACATAAACAATCTTCTAATCTCTCAACCCGACAACGGCGAACAAGCTCTAGAAATAGTAGAGAGCTTGGTGCGCACTGGCAAGATCGATGTCATCGTTGTGGACTCTGTGGCTGCCCTAACACCCAAAGACGAAATAGAGGGAGACATGGGGGCTTACCACGTGGGTAAGCAAGCTCGTCTGATGTCTCAAGCACTTCGCAAGCTCACCGCCATAGTGGCTCGTTCCAAGACTGTGGTTATCTTCATCAACCAGATTCGTATGCAGATAGGTGTGATGTTCGGCAATCCTGAAACTACCCCAGGAGGCAAGGCGCTCAAATTCTACACTTCTGTCCGCCTAGATATCCGCAAAATTGCTCAAATCAAAAAAGGTGAAGATGTGGTGGGTTCTCGAACTCGCGTCAAAATAGTAAAAAATAAAGTTGCCGCTCCATTTAAACAAACTGAATTTGATATCATCTACGGTGAAGGAATTTCCAAGGAGGGCGAAATGATGGCGCTCGGTGAAAAGTTTAAAATCATTGAAAAGACTGGGAACTCTTACTTTTACATACCTGCAAACGAAAAGGCAGAAAAAGTAAAATTGGGTGTGGGTTATGACAACACCAGAACTTTCCTCAAAACAGACAAGAAGCTGGGAGATCAAATCCTGAAAGAAATAATGAAGAAATTTGCAGAAGAAGTATAGTTCTGCTAGGATATTCCCATGGCACAACTTCAATATAATGAAATTCGCGAGAAGAAGATAATAATTCACAATGATGAACCTGCTGAAGTAGTGGAGTCTCATGTGGCTCGCACTCAACAAAGAAAGCCCCAAAATCAGGTGAAACTTAAAAGCTTGATATCTGGAAAGACCATCGCGGCTACCTTCCACGTATCTGACTCTGCTGATGAAGCCGATATCACCAAGAAGGAAGTTACTTTCTTGTATGAAAATAAAGGTGAATACTGGTTCTGCGATCCAAACAACAAAGCGGATAGATTCAAGCTCGACGTGGCGCTCGTAGGCGATGCAGCTAAATTTTTAAACCCAAATGGTAATGCCACTGCCCTAGTCTGGACCAACGATGATGACGAAGAGAAAATCATAAAGATTACTCTACCTATCAAAATGAATTTTAAAGTCAAAGAAGCTCCGCCTGCAGTCCGTGGAGATACTTCCAAGGGTGGTATCAAGGTTATCGTCCTTGAAAACGGTGCCAATTTAAACGCTCCGATGTTCATCAAAGAAGGAGACGTGATAAGTGTAAATACCGAAACTGGAGATTACGTAGAACGAGTTTAAACTAAATACAAAACAAAAAATCCCCAATATCGGGGATTTTTTGTTCTCTAATATAATTTAAATTATTTTGCTACGAAAGGAAGCAATCCTAGGAATCTAGCGTTCTTGATAGCTCCTGCTAGAGCTCTTTGGTTCTTGGCAGTAACTCCAGTACGCTTGTGGTTCATTATCTTACCGTTTGGGTTTATGAACTTACTTAGGATTTCAATATCCTTGTAGTCGATGAATTTTATATTGTTGGCTGAAAAGTAATCTTGTCTCATATGTTAGGCTTTAGTTAATTAGGCTTTGGGCTTTAGCTAGTTTCCTAGTGCCTAGTGCCTAAATGCTATTAATTAAAATGGAATGTCTTCTGGGTTAATATCTTCTTCTGGGTATTCTATGGCATCGACATCACCACCTCCTTGGTCTCCTCCACTTGGAGCTTTGGAACCCATACTTGGTGCTCCACCTCCTGATGTTGCGCCCGCTCTAGGTCCAAATTGTGTTCTCTCGGCGATGACTTCAGTGCGGTATTTCTTCTCTCCTGAATTTTTGTCATCCCAACTTCGTGTCTGCATTCTACCTTCTACCATGATTGAACTTCCCTTCTTCATGTATTGCGCAACTGTTTCTGCTTGGCGTCCGAAGACTACGACATTGTGGTAATCAGCGGATTCTTGCTTGGCACCATTCTTGTCTTTCCAGACTCGGTTGGTAGCAATAGAGAATGAACAAACTTTGATACCAGAAGGCAGAGACTTCAGCTCTGGATCACGAGTCAGGTTTCCTATTAACATTGCTTTGTTTAAATACATATTTTTATTATACAGTTGCTACCATCGCTTCTATTTCTTTATCAACTTCTTCTTTGTTGATTGGAGCGACTACTTCATTTTCATCTTTCTTTTGCATAGGAGTTTTTCTGCGAGCAGAATCCTTGTACACAAATCTCTTTGCAGCGATTGTGTTTTCTTTTACAGTCTTGGTGATCAAGAATCTGATAACCTTTGGATCCAAATCCAATTTAGACTTTAGTTCAGTAATTTTATCTGGATTCATTTCAAATTTAACCCAACCAAAGTAAGCATTATCAAACTTACTGCGTACGTTTGAGACAACGTGAAGCATAGTATAAGCTAGAGGAATCATTCTTGGCATTTCATCAGAAATCATTTCTCCACCTAGGCCAACTACCACATCTTTAATAGCACTATATACAGCTGGCACTTCGCCCTCTTCTATAGTAGGTACTAAAAGGTAGCCCACCTCGTAAACTCGAGAATCTGAGCTGTTTTTCGCCTCGTTTTTAGGGGCAATTTCTTGTTCTTTTTCGCTATCTTGCATGTGTCTCATACTAGCAAAAACCCCATAGAAAGTAAAGCCGAGTAAAATACAAGCAAAATACAAGTAGAATCTTAGCGCCCTATATGCCGAAAACTCGCTTGGCGTTAGCCACAATAGCCTCTGCCACCTTCACCTCGGGTAGTCCTTTGATTAGGGCTATTTTCTTGACCACCTCGCTCACATACACGGGCTCGTTTCGTTTGCCACGGTAGGGTGTGGGGGTTACGTATGGCGCATCGGTCTCGGACATGATCATATCAAGTGGTGTCATCTTCAAGACTTCATCGTAATCTGTTGTGAAAGTGATGACGCCAGTAAATGACAAAGTAAAACCAAAATCTAAATAAGCTTTGGCGACTGCTGTATCACCTGCAAAGAAATGCACGTCGCCTTTGACCTTGGAATATTTTTTCAAAAGATCTAGTGCATCCATGTAAGCATCGTGAGTTTTGTCTTTCGGATTGTTTCGAATGTGAAGCATCAGTGGCTTGTTGAACTCATTCGCGAGTTCTATCTGCTCTACGAATGCCTTCTTTTGTTTTTCTATAGATTCTTCGTCCATACGATAATAGTCTAGCCCACACTCACCTATCGCCACCACTTTCGGATCGGCTATAAGTTTTCTGTATTCTTCTTTATCAAAATTCTCTCCGCGAGAAGTAAATTCTTTTCCACCAACGCCCAATTCTTTCTCATCATGATATGAAGCCCCAGTATGTATCGGATGTAGTCCAATAATCGCATACACACCTTCAGCATATTCGTTTGCCATCTCCACTGCCTTCCTAGAGGTATCTATTTGCGTGCCGACGTTTATGACCCATGTGTCGTTCTCTAGGGCACGTTTAATAACTTCGTCCCGATCTTCATCAAAGGCTTGAAAGTTCACGTGTGAATGTATGTCGATATACTTTGGTCCTGTGGGCATACTAATCTTTCCTTAAAAATAGCGGTTCGCTTGGCATTTTGCCAGACTTCACAATGTCCATAATTTTTTTACTTGTTTCCGGAAGAACCGGTCTAAGCATGGTTCCAATATTATGTAATTTTATTACTAAATCTTTTATGATTTCCACTGCTTCAGCTTTATTTGTTTTCACCAGTTTAAATGGTTCCCTTTTTTGTATCAATTCATCCAATTCATTTACATGATGCCAGAGCACATTCATTGCTTCTTGAATATTAAATTTCTCCATCGCTGTTATCGCCGGAACCCAATCGTCGGTAAGTTCCATTTGCGGAATCTCAGGCATAGTTTCCAAGTTTGTCTCAGCCATCTTCATGATACGAGAAGTTAGGTTTCCTAGCCCATTTGCTAGGCCTGCATTATACGCATCTTTGAACCGCTCCATAGTAAATGGACTGTCTTCAAAATTGGAAATTTCTTTCGCCAAAAAGAATCGTAGCGCATCTGTACCATACTCCTTCACTACTTCGGTAGGGTCTATCACATTCCCCAAAGTCTTAGACATTTTGATACCCTGATCACCAGTAATGAATCCGTTGATCACAATCTGGTGAGAGTTCGGCACCCCCGCAGCCATCAACATGGCTTGCCACATAGCAGATTGAAATCTTAAGTTATCCTTACCACAATATTGAGTCGGTGTTCCATTTAGCCAATACGTCTCAAAGTTGCCACCCTCTTCTGGCCAGCCGAGAGTAGAAATATAGTTCACCAAGGCATCAAACCAAACATACATGACTTGGTTTTCATCTCCGGGAACTGGTATACCCCATGGCATTTTATTTTTCAAACGTGAGATAGAAAAATCATGAAGTCCTCTCTCTACGAAAGCTTTGATTTCATTGAAACGAAAATCTGGAACCACAAAATTTGGATGCTCGGCGTAAAATTTCAAAAGCTTATCTCCAAATTCACTATATTTAAAAAAGTAATTTTCTTCTTCTATTATTTCAAGTGGTCGGCCAGGGTGGATGGCGCACTCGCCATTTACTACTTCAGAATCACCCTTGGTTTCTTCACAGCCCACGCAATACTTGGCCTGATAATTCTTTTTGTAAATGTAGCCATTATCCGCACATCGCTTCCAGAATTCTTCTGCAGAAGCCACATGATGTGGATCCGTAGTACGTACAAAGTGCAGTATCTCCTCATCCATGCCAAATATTTTTACAGAATCCTTGAATCGAAGAAAGCTCTCATCTACAAACTCTTGTGGAGTCTTCCCCTTCTCCATAGCCTTCTCGTAAATTTTCATCCCGTGCTCATCTGTACCTGTATTGAAAAATACGTCATAGCCTTGAACTTTTTTGTATCGCGCCACAATATCTGCCCGCACAAATTCCAAAGCATGACCCATGTGCAAGTCTGCGTTTACGTATGGTAAGGTGGTGGTAAGGTAAAAACTTTTATTCATCTAAGTTTAAATTTGATTTTTGCTTCTGGTAAAAGTTTTATGTTTTTCAATATCACTCATCAGCTCCATCAAGAATACTGCTGTCGGAATACCGAGCACCAAGCCCCAAGCTCCGCCGAGCTCAAATCCAGCCACCGCAGCCAAGATAATGACAAACGGAGAAAGGCCCACAATATTTTTAATCAAAAGTGGTGTAAATAAGAACAATTCAAATTGGTGAATGATCAAGTAAGCTCCAGCCACAATGAGAGAGGTGGATAGCCCTCCAGATAGGTATGACACTGACACCGCTGGTATGAGTGATATCAGCGTACCGTAAGGCACCAGACCCATCACCCCAGCGATGATGGCAAGTAGGAGCGCGTACTGCACCCCTATCAATGAAAGCACCAAGTACACTAGCACAGCATCGATAAGACCAAGGACGAGCTGACCCTTTATCCAGAGCGCAATTTTCTTGCGGGAGCGATTCCACAAATCTACAGCGTAATCTTCTTGCTCAATCGGCAGGATAATTCTTAGGAAATTTTCTATACCCCTCTCTTCTATGGAGAGATAGAAAGATATGATCACAATCAACGCTACGTTAAATAAACTACCGAAGGCAGATGAAAGTGTCTGGACGAATCCTGCAGAAAGGTTTGAGATAAATGCTTTTGAAGTAGCCAGAAGGTTGGCCAGAGAAAAGCTTTGAGAAAGATTGGCCACAATATCCTTGGCGCCAGAGAAAGCTTCATTGTGGAAGTAATTTAGCAGAGCTGAATCTGGAACATAAGCAGACAAAAATGTAGAGAAGTTATAAATTTCAGTTATAAGAAGTGGAGCAAAAAGGTAGAATAAACCAGCCAATGTCAATATGGCCGTAACATAACAAATAACTACACCAAACACACGACCGATACCGATCTTTTTAAAGTGAGGAATAGCTGACTCTACGAAAGAAGCTATGACTATGGAGGTCAAGATGATCATAAAGAAATCTCGAAGAGTCCATATTAAAAGGGTGCAGCCAGCCACCAATACCACACGGATCATTGTGCCGGTGGTTATAGAAATAGAAGTGGTGCCAGTCTTTTCATGCATAAAAGAATAATAGCACAAAATACCCTCAAGCCAAAAAACTAAAATTTAAGGATTTTTAGGAATTTTGCCCGATCAGTTTTATCTGCAAAGGGGCCAATGAGTGCCAAATTTAGTTGCTCATTTTTGAAAATTTGTCGTGCTAAGTTTTTTATTTGCTTCGCAGTGACCTTACGAATTTCGAGTGCTTTGTCTTCGGCACTTTTGGTCTCGCGTTTTAGTAGTTCTTGTCCGCCATAAAAGTTTGCAATGTCATCCGAAGACTCCAAGGAGAGCTTCATGTTCCCTATCAGGCATTCTTTTACTTTATTGAGTTCTTCTTCACTCACATCTTCGTCGATTAACTTTTTACACTCCTCGAGCACCACTTCTAAGACTTCGAAAATTCTTTTATTGTCTACCCCAGCTGATATCTGGAAAAATCCATGATCGGTGTAAGCATCATTGTAGGCACGCACATAGTACCCCACCCCCATTTCTTCACGTAATTTTTGAAAAAGACGTGAGCTCATGCCACCACCCAAAATACCACCCAGCACTGAAAGCTCAGCACTTTTTTTATTGAAGAAATCAAAACTGCGAACACCGAGCACAAAATGGGTTTGGTCGGATTGTTTATTTTTTATCAATAGAGCTGGTTTGGTTTGTGCTTCTTTTACTTTTAGTTTTTTGGATTTCTTGCCCTTGGGAATTTGAGCAAAAATTTTCTTGGTTTCGGCTAACGCTTCTTTTTCACTCACCTGTCCTGCCACCACTATGACTGTAGCTTCTGGTAAATAATGCTGTGATTTGTATTTCACAAAATCATCCCGCTTCATGTTCGTGATATTTTCTTTCTCACCGGCCACATTCCAACCCGCTGGCTGGTCACCATAGAGGAGCTCCATCACTAGATCCTGCACATGCCTGTTCGGCATATCTTGATACATATTTATCTCTTCAATAATCACACCTTTTTCTTTTTGCATTTCTGCTTCGGGGAAGGTGGAATTTAGGTAAATATCAGAAACGATGTCCAATATTTGTTTGAAATGCCTAGCGTCACTTTTAGCATAATATCCAGTGAATTCTTGAGCTGTAAAAGCATTGTACTGACTTCCGAGCGCGTCTAATTCCTTTGATATATCAATAGCTTTGGGCCTCTTTTCAGTGCCCTTGAAACACATATGCTCCAAGAAGTGCGAGATTCCGTTCACATCTTTGGTCTCATATTTACTACCCGCTTCCACCAAAACCAAGACCGTCACAGTAGGATTGTCTTTCATCGGTATCGTAATAACCCTTAGTCCATTATTTAAAACTTTTTTTGAAAATTTCATAAATTATTTTTTAATTTTTTCTCAAACATCATTTCGTCTAATTTTTTAAATGTCACATCTTCTCTCCCAATATTCAGAGCTTCCAAAAAATCATAAAGTTCTTCATCCAGATTACCAGTGTAATCATCTGGCATTAATTTTTCTATTTCTATAAATTCGCCAAGTTCTTCTACTTGATCCAAACAAATCTCAAAGTCATTATAATTTGCCTTAGTTCTTGTTTTATTTATCTTTACTGCTTCTTTATAACCCATCAAAAGCAAAGATGCAGTCATGTTATCTTTGGAATCTATTTTAGTCTCATACTCCATAGACTCAAACTTACCCGGTAATCTTTTTTTTAAAGTAAATATGATATCAGAATTAGTTTCTCTTATGCGCAAAACCAAACTATCATTCTTAAAGGCCTCAAAAGAACTAATATCTTTACCAAAAACAACGTCCTTCTGAACAACAGGGTTTCCCAACGTGCACCCCAACGATGTTAACTTTTCTACAACAGCCTTTCTATCTCGTAGGTGTGCTTTTATTTCTATTTCTTTCATCTAGATTCTTTCTTTAATATACCTAGCTAGGTTTTCAACTTTTACTCTTTCTTGATTACCTGTATCTCTGTCGCGCACTGTGACTGCGTCATCGGTCAAAGTATCAAAATCAATTACAATACAAAACGGTGTACCTATCTCATCTTGCCTGCGGTATCTCTTGCCGATATTTCCATTGTCATCCCAGATCACTCGGCCAAATTCATCTTTGAGTGGAGCAAAAACTTTTGTATTTGCGTACTCTATCAATTCTGGCTTGTTCTTTAGTAGTGGAGACACGGCGCAGATAACCGGCGCAATGTGTGGAGCTAGTTTGAGATACTCTCTGGTCTCACCATCTTTCAAATCCTCACAGTAAGCAGAGGCCAATATAGCCAAGACTGCGCGATCCACACCAAAGGTTGGTTCTATCACATGTGGAACCATACGCTCCTTGTTCTCTTCATCTACATAGTCGAGTTTATGATTATTTAAATCAAAGTCTGATCTATAAGCCAAACCAAAGAGTTCCTTTTTACCGAAAGGATAATCAAATTCAAAGTCTATGGTTCGGCTAGAGTAGTGGGCTCGGTCTCCATCCCCCACTTCAAGTTCGTGAACCTTGGTCATATCAATACCAACTTCTTCCATCCAAGCCAGCATCTCTTCTTTCCAGTATTCAAAATATTTAGACCAGTCTTCTTT
>JAGOPQ010000030.1 GCA_017991915.1 Minisyncoccota bacterium
CGTCCTTCTGGTATGTCGTACATTTTTATTTGGTAGACTTTTCCGAGGTTGGTGAAGAATAGCAAGTCACTGTGTGTTGAACCTGACACCAACATAGTCACAAAGTCTTCTTCTTTGGTTTCTAAATCCACCACTCCGACACCACCACGCTTTTGCGCGCGGTATTCAGAAGGGTCAGTACACTTTACATAACCACCAGCAGTGAGTACGAGCATGGTTTCCTTTTCTGGCACCAAATCTTCTTCGGAAATTTCTTTGACCCCACCTTTGACTATCTTGGTTCGGCGCTCATCTTTATATTTTTCACTGATTTCTTTTAGCTCGTCAGAGATAACTTTCAGCATTTTCTTTGGACTAGCTAACAACTCCTGCATTTCTTTTATGAACTTTTGTTTTTCCGCTAGTTCATTCTCTACTGCCTTGCGCTCTAGCCCTGCAAGTTTGACCAACTTCATTTCTAGGATGGCTGCCGCCTGCAAATCAGAGAATTTAAATTCTTTGATCAAGTTTACTTTTGCAGTTGCAGAATCCTTGGAGCCACGGATAACAGTGATGACTCGGTCTATCTTGTCGAGAGCTTTTTTGAGTCCGAGCAATATATGTTCGCGTTCTTGAGCTCGGCGAAGATCATAAGTAGAACGTCGCTTTACCACTTCCTTGCGGTGTTCAATAAAGTACGCCAAAACTGACTTCAAAGAAAGTGTCTGCGGTACTCCATCCACCAAGGCCACGATATTGAAATTGAAATTTTGCTCGAGTTGAGTATTTTTATAAATATAATTTAAAACTTTTTCTGGGTGCGCACTACTCTTTAGATCAATCACCACGCGGATATCTTTGGTAGATTCGTCGCGAAGACCTTTGATGCCTTCCAGTTTCTTTTCTTGAACTAGCTCAGCGATAGCCACAATCAAATTGGATTTGTTTACGCGGTAAGGGATGGATGTAATGATGATTTGGAAATTTCCATTTTTGTCTTCAACTATCTCAGCTTCTCCACGACACACGACTCCACCACGGCCAGAGCCATAAGCGTGTAGCATGTCCTTGTATCCATAAGCGATACCGCCAGTTGGAAAGTCTGGACCTTTTACGAATTGCATCAAGTCCTCTGTAGTAGCGTCTTCGTTGTCTATCAAGTATGTAGTCGCATCCACCACTTCAGCGAGGTTGTGTGGAGGCACATTAGTAGCCATACCCACCGCGATACCGAGTGTTCCATTCAAAAGTAATCCTGGAACTGCTGTAGGAAATACTACCGGCTCTTTGCGAGTCTGGTCATAGTTTGGACGGAAGTCTACAGTTTCTTTTTCAAGGTCACGTAAAAGCTCACCTGAAATCTTGGCCATCTTGGCCTCGGTATAACGCATAGCTGCAGCGTTGTCTCCATCGATAGAACCAAAGTTTCCTTGACCGAGTACTAGTGGGTAGCGGAAAGAGAATTCTTGCGCCATACCCACCATAGAATCATACACAGCGGTGTCACCGTGTGGATGGTATTTTCCGAGCACATCTCCCACTACGAGTGCGGACTTTCGAAATCTTGCAGATGAAGTGAGTCCGAGCTCATGCATGGAGAACAAAATTCTGCGGTGCACTGGCTTCAATCCATCGCGAACATCCGGTAAGGCACGTGAAGTAATAACCGACATGGCATATGCCAAGTAGGATTCCTTCATCTCCGCCACAATATCAACTGGACTGATTTTGTCGTTTTGTGATTCTTCTATTGGTTCTGGTGCGGATTTCTTTGCCATAATTCTTTATAGTCGTACTATTCTAGCACAGTCATATCTATCTCCTCAGACTGACTTTGTTCTTCCGCTGGGGAAAGACTCTTGTACCCTCCAACTAAATTGTCTTTTAATACAGAAAATGGTTTCAAGTCTTGCTGGGCTTGTGTCTTGGTCTCTGTATCGGCCAGCTTGGTTCCGAGGCTGTAAACCCAAAGCAAAAGCAAAATCGCTGAAGCGGAAACAGTCAAAACATGTAGCACGTGTGTACGTACTTCTTCTGGCTGACTTCTTAACTTGCGAATCATTTTCTTCATGGGTTTAAATTGCCTCAAGCACTATGACTTCACCTTCTTTGCCTTCTAAATCTTTTCTCTTGAGAGTCAGCTTGTCTACCACTTCAGCTTTTTCTTCACCGATCTCTTTCAAGAAAATTTTTAAGGACGCTTCATCATAATCCATCGGAATTATCATTTTCGGTTCCAGGGAAGATGCTAGTTTTGCGGAAACTTTGGGATCCATGAGGTCTTTGCCACCGACTGGCACAAATAAAATATCTGGACCGTCTATCACTTCACGTACATCTTTAGAAATTTCTCCATCAGATAGTGCTCCTAAGAAAGCGATGTTTATATTATCTACCGCAAGCGTATATATAGTATTGATATATTTTTTACCGCCGAGTGTGGCCTCAGATATTGAACCTTTGATGAAAATCTCCTTCACTTCATAGTCCCCAGGGCCGGTAACCGCGAAAGGCACCCGCTCACCATGAGAAAGTTGGTCTATGCCATTGTAATCAGGGTGGTTGGTCGTAATTAAAGCTATGTCTGCGCCAAATTTAGCCCCTGCGCCGGCCTTGCTCTGTTTGCTGATAGGATTGAAGGCCATAGCCATTTCCCCTTGCTGAATCTTGAAAAACTGCTTTCCGAAATATGTGATTATCATTGTTGATATTATATCAAAAAATACAAAATAAACAAAGGTTATTGTTGCTACACACCACTTGCATTTTCCTTAATTTATAGTAGTATCAAAAGGTAAGTAAGTAACAAGTAAATACTTTTATTAAAAGCAGGATTTGGGGTAACCCTTTTGGAAATAAGCCTTAGTTGGCAGTCTAAAAGAACCTAAACCTTATATCCGCTTATTGGCGGATTTTTAATTTTAATTTATGAAAAACGAAGAAGAAGTTGTAGTAGAAAATTTAGTATTGAAGTCTATAGTCGACCGCAGTGGTACCCGTCCAGAAGTAGATTCTCTTGTTGAGGGTCCGGTTATCGCTATCAAAAAGTCATCTGTGTTCGTGGACCTTTCCCCTTTTGGAACTGGTATCATTTACGGCCGAGAATTCATCAACGCCAAGGACATTATCAAGAAGATAGCTGCTGGAGACGTCATCAAAGCCAAAGTGGTTGAGACAGAAAACGAAGACGGCTACACTGAGCTTTCCCTCAAGGAAGCAAAGCAAGCTCTAACTTGGAACGAAGCTGAAAAAGCTATCAAGGCCAAGACTGTGATGGACCTAGAAATCAAA
>JAGOPQ010000018.1 GCA_017991915.1 Minisyncoccota bacterium
GACTTTGAATGCTCAAGGGCACGAAGTGGTAGACAAGGGTGCATATGATTACAACGAAGGGGATGATTATCCAGATTTCGTTATTCCGGTAGCACAAGAAGTATCCAAAAACCCAGACCATTCAAGGGGAATTATTCTCGGAGCTACGGGTGAGGGTGAAGCAATCGCTGCAAATAAATTTCCTCACGTACGTGCGGTGGTCTACTATGGAACTGGACGTTGCGTAGTTGATGATGAAGCGGATGTTGTGGTGCGTTCACGAGAACACAACAATGCCAACGTCCTTTCACTGGCTGCTCGTTTCTTAACGGAAGAAGATATGTTGAGGTCAGTAGACTTATGGCTCAAAACTCCATTTAGTGGTGGTGAAAGACACATTCGTAGATTGGCAAAAATTGATCAAATAAAATTGTAATGGTTGAAATCATTCCGGCGGTTATACCCAAAAATTATGAAGATTTAAAAAACAACATTGCGTTGGTGCGCGGTGTGGTTCCTGTTGTTCAGATTGATATTTGTGATGGAATTTTTGTAAAAAATATCACTTGGCCGTTTCACGGGGGTGAATTTGACCAACATTTTCAAGCTATTTTGAATGAGCAAGAGGGTATGCCTTTCTGGGAAGATATTGATTTTGAATTGGATATGATGGTGGCGAGCGCAGTTGAAAATTTTGATTTATATACTAAGCTCGGACCAAAGAGAATAATTTTCCATTTAGAAGCTGTGGGTGATCTAGAAGAATTTCAACATTTCTTGGAAGGTATAGACATGTATGTTCGCGATAGTATCCAAATCGGCGTGGCCATAAACCCATCCACCCCACTAGAAAAAATATTTCCACTTACGAACTACATAGACTTTGTGCAGTGCATGGGTAGCGACGAACTCGGTTTCCACGGCGTGGAACTTGATGAAAAAGTTTATGACCGTATCAAAACTCTAAGAGAGAAATATTTTGATTTACCAATTGCAGTAGACATAGGAGTAAATATGGACACCGCGCCACGCCTAGTGGAATCTGGTGCTACCAAACTCATCGCTGGTTCAGCCATCTTCAACACTGATGACATCATCGGCAGGGTGGAGTGGTTCAAGAATCTCTAATTAAGCAAAGATATCAGTATCAGAAACTCCATAACTGCGCATTATTTTATAGACTTCGTATAAATCTTTTTCAATAGGTTTTAAAAATTCCATAGAACCCTTACTTCTGTTTTGTATTTTTTGAGTTAAGGATGCTGTTAGTTCTGGGTGCTCTGTTGAAAATCTTTGATAATGCGCCATTCCTCGGTAAATATCAGCAACAAAACCTGTCTCAAAATTTAACCAAATATTATTATAACGAAGTCTGCCGTCTGGGTAGTGAGTTGTAAATTCTTCAAAGCTGAGCATTTTCGGTGCTTCCTCTTTTGGTTTTTCTGGTGGTCCTTGTTTCATGATTTTATTGTAGCATGGTCGTTTAGTATTTTATAAAATGGTGTATAATTACAGGAATGCTCACTGATGCTAAAGTCAAAGAACTGCAAAAAAAAGCGAATGATGTTCGCATGTCTATTATTGAGATGTTACTAGAAGCACAATCCGGACATACTGCGGGACCACTCGGTATGGCTGATATTTTTACTTATTTTTATTTTCACGCACTCAAACATGATCCCAAACATCCAGAATGGCCTGAGCGTGATCGTGTAGTGCTTTCCAACGGGCACATCTGTCCTGTACTTTATGCCACCATGGCCCACGCTGGGTATTTTAAAGTGGAAGAACTGCAAACTTTGCGCAAGCTGGGCACTAGACTCCAAGGTCACCCGCATAGGGAGTATTTGCCCTATGTAGAGAATTCTTCTGGTCCACTGGGCTCCGGGCTTTCTCAAGCAGCTGGTATGGCTTTGGCGGATAGGATAGATTTTGGAAAAAATGTTGGAAGATTTATTTATTGTTTTATGTCAGATGGTGAGCTGGAAGAAGGGAATACTTGGGAGGCAGTGATGTTAGCCGGCAAGTATAGACTTCGAAACTTAATCGCTGTGGTGGATAGAAACAATATTCAAATAGAAGGTGATACTGAAGATGTAATGCCACTTGAACCGCTTGCTATGAAGTGGAAAAGTTTTAATTGGCATGTGATTGAAGTGGGTGGGCATGATTTCCGCGCTCTTGATGAAGCCCTACAAGAAGCCCAAGCCATACATGAAAAGCCGGTGGTAATACTGGCGCACACTATACCTGGAAAAGGTGTAAAGGAATTTGAGCGTAATTATAAGTGGCACGGCAAAGCACCAAATAAAGAAGAAGCCCAAATGGCTCTGAAACAATTACAAGCTAATATATATTAAAATATGCAAATTTTTAAACCAAAATTGAAGGGCCCAATATCGTTATTGATTTTTTCTCTTCTAGCTTTTGTTGTGGGTTTGCTCGCACTTGGTACAGGGCTAGTGTTTATAGTCAGCGATTCTCTAGTTCTATCATACCTATTCTTTACCATCCCGCTGGTAGTAGTTATCGTGTGCACTGTCGTCATAATTATGAGAATAGTGGCCAGTCGAGGATAGGTTTCCTTTTTCAAATCAATGCTTAATCCAAAATTAAAATTAAATCCGAAAATTTTCAACAGTGATGTTGAGCAAGCACCTACACGTAAGGGTTTTGGTGACGGCCTTTTACTTGCCGGAGATCAGAATAAAAATGTGGTGGGTCTGTGTGCGGATTTGACTGAGAGCACCATGATGCACTTGTTTGCCAATAAATTTCCTGAAAGATTTATTCAGGTTGGAGTAGCTGAACAGAATCTGGTGACGGTAGCTTCCGGCATGTCTGCTATGGGCAAGATTCCTTTCTGCTCTTCGTACGCTACATTTTCTCCTGGAAGAAATTGGGAACAGATCCGCACCACTATTGCTTACAATGACCGAAAGGTGGTGATCGTCGGCTCACATTCTGGAATTTCTGTGGGTCCAGATGGCGGAACTCACCAAGCTCTGGAAGACATTGCCCTGATGCGTGTATTGCCCAACATGGATGTAGTAAATCCTTGTGATAGTATTGAGGCCAGGAAGGCGACACTCGCCCTAGCCACATCACTGAAGCCTGCTTATATTCGTCTCGGACGAGCAAATTCTGCGATAGTCACCACTGAAGAAACTCCATTTGAACTTGGTAAGTCAGAAGTGTATTGGATGCCAGATGTGGGCCTAGCTCAAGTTGGAATTGTTGTTACTGGTGGTTTGATGCACCGAGCATTACTCGCTGCCAAGGAATTAGAAAGTGAAGGAATAAAAACCAAAGTATTAAATCTGGCTACTATAAAACCAATAGATGTGAATGCAGTGGTGGCGCTGGCCAAGGAGTGCAAAGCCATAGTCACTGTAGAGGAACACCAAGTAGCTGGGGGAATGGGTTCTTTGATTTCTGAAGTGTTGGCTCAAAATTATCCTACACCGATAGAATTTTTGGGCATTCAAGATAAATACGGTCAGTCAGGAACACCAGATGAACTCATCGAACTTTATGGTATGGGAAAAAATTCTATCAAAGAAGCTGTTAAGAGTGTTTTGAAAAGGAAAAGTTAAGAACTCTTTCTTAGCATACTTTTTAAAAAGCAATCTATCTCCGCAAGCTTGCGGAGCGAACTGCTCGGCTACCCGCCTGCGCAAGGCTTTTTAAAAAGTACGCTTGCGACGAGTTCCTAGTTTATTTTTGTTGCCTTATAGTCTGCTGGAGCTTTGGTTAAATACTCTTCTAGCTTAGCTCTAGAGAGTAATCCTTTCTGGGCGCCGATTTCTTGCACTACCGACATAGAATTTACCGGTCCCCAAGTCAGGGCTTCTACTGGAGTTTTTCCTAGAGCCAGTGCCACAGTCATAGTGGAAGCAAATGCATCACCAGCACCCGTCCTGTCTACTGGGGGAGCTATATCAGTATAAATTGGTATTTTCCATAGTTCGTCGTTGTGGTATAGGTGTGCGCCGTTTGGACCATCACTTATGGCAACCATCTTTGGACCCAAGGCTTTCATTGCTTTTGAAAGTATCAAAACATCTTTACTTTGTATTCCGGTAATGGTTTGAGCTTCTTCAAGGTTACAAAAGAATATTTCCGTGAGAGTGTACAAGTCTTTCAATTTTTCGGCACCAGTTTTTATTTGAAAAGTTCCAGGCTGAAAAGCTAGCTTGGTGTTCGGATTTTGTTTCAAGTATTCTACTATTTCGGCATGGTAGGGCAGGGTGTTGTCAGCAAGTGAGGTCAGGTATAGCCATTTTACTTCAGGCAATTTTTTTGGTAATTTGTAATCAAAGTCAGTGTGTTTTACCAATATTGTTCGGTCTACATTGTGCCAAAGCACATAGTGATAGTTTGTGTGTTTTCCATTTTGTTTCTCTACGTATTTTGTGCCTATCTTTTCTTTTTCCAAAGCAGATAAGCACTCTTCTCCGTGGCGGTCATCACCAATATGGGTTACGATGGCGGAACTCAACCCCAAACGTGCTGCAGACACAGCAGCATTTGGCCCATTGCCCACTGCTGGTACCACTGTTACTGATTCATAAGGCACTTTATCACCAAAACGCACGCACAATTGGGCTGTGCCGTGGCTCGTCAGCTCTTCGGCATCCTTTATTCTGATAAATGCATCAATGACCACGTCACCAATAGCCAAGAAATCAAATTTTTTGTTTAATCCAAACATGGTAACATTGTAGCACAATATAATTTTTTGAAACAACAATGTTTTCCTCAATATTTGGCATAATTTTTGTATTTTTACTACTGGGAGCCGTCTCAGCTATTTATTCTTTGAGAAAATCCAAGGAAAAAGAGGAGTTGGGTCATGATTTTGAAATTTTGGATGAGTGAGGGTGCCATCTGTGGATAACTTACTAGTTATACCAGAGGTAACATACTATAATATATGGGACATATAAGATATCGGCTATCCGAGATATCATTATATATCTTTATATAATGGAAAATTTGAGAAAAGTAATTTCATTACACCAAGCATCTATCATTTCTGGCTATCACCAGGATTATTTGAGTTCCCTGATTCGTAAAAAAGAGATAAAAGGTGAAAAAGTTGGACGGAACTGGTTTACCACCGAAGAAGAAATAAAGAAGTATATTTTAAAACAAGAAATTCGCCACAAGAAGTCTGTGTTGAAATATTTCTTGTATTTCAAGAACATAAATAAAGGTTTTATATCAGGATTTGTCGTTCTGGCTCTTTTTTCATTTGGTATATACCTTGATAATAAAAGTAATTTTAATGAAACCCAAGTAGAGACCCATGCCACAGATACTCAAGGTTCTCTAGTTAATAAATTAGCAACCAAAGAAGAAGTTAAAGAATTACAATTCTAATGAAATTCCTTAACTTCAAAAAAATAATTCCCCGCAACTTTCTAGTAGTATTGATTTTGATTTTTTCTATTTTAATACCGCTTGAGTTAGTGCAATCTGCTACGGGTATTCCCAAGATAATAAATTTCCAAGGAAGGTTGATGGATAGCACCGGCGCGCTACTCGGTGCCTCTAGTGGTACGGATTATTGTTACAAGTTTTCCATTTACGATGCCACCACCGCTGGAACTAAAATCTGGCCAGCCGGATCTCCATCTACTATGACCATCTCTACTCGGTCTGGAGTATTTGATGCTAACATTGGAGATACTGGTGCTGGTGGAGATGCACTTACTCTGGCTTTTACTGACGATCAAGCTTTTATTGATGTTGAAGTGGCAACGAAGGTTGGAGGTTCTTGTACCACAGGTGGTGATGAAGTTTTTGAAACCCTTACTCCTCGTCAGCAAATAGTTTCTTCTGCTTTCGCAATAAACTCTAGTACTGTTGGAGGATTCACCCCAGCCCAATCTGCAACTGGTAGTCAGATTCCTGTACTTACTTCTGGTGCAATTATTTTGGGTGATGCAACCGCTGGACTCCAATCTGCAGGAGCGAATGCGCTGACTCTAGATGCTGGTGCATCTGGAGTCTTAAATCTAAACAATACTTCTTCTGGAAATATTTTACTCGGCGGAGGCTCAGCATCTACTGGATGTACGCTGACCAACGCCACTGGAGCATTTGCTTGTACTGCGGGACTTTCCGGAACGACATTGGCTTTAACTGGAGCTATAACTGGGGCAACTGGATTTAATGGTTTGGTTGTTACGGCCAATACCGGTGTGGTTACCACAGGTACATGGAATGGTTCATTGGTTGGTTTAGCATACGGAGGTACAAATAAAAACTTGACCGCAGTACCTGGTGGGGTGCTCTGGACTGATGCCGATTCTGCAGAAGTATCCGCGGCTGGTACTGCTGGGCAAGCTATGGTATCCGGAGGTACAGGTGCGCCGACTTGGTTTGCGCCGACTGCGGGCTCACTTGTTTTTGCTGGTACGAGCGGAATTTTACAACAAGACAACGCCAGTTTATTTTTTGATGATTCAACTAATAGACTGGGTATAGGAACTGCTTCGCCGAACTATAAGCTTGAAGTTTCTGGCGCTGGAGGTAACACTCTAGCGTGGTTCACATCTTCTGATGCTGTAAATGCAGCGAGAGTGAATGTTAACTCTACAGGCATAGCCAACGCTGGATTTGGATTTAATATCGCTAGTGCACTGAAATTTTCAAATGCGGTGTATCAACAAAGTGGTACGGGTTCGGCGTATGATTGGACGGTTTACAATGATCAAGCCACCGCAACTAGTATTTTTGTAGATGGAGATACTAACAATGTGGGAATTGGTACTGCAACGCCTACACAAAAGTTGACCGTGGAATCTGGTGTAATTTTAAACAAAGAAGGAGGTCAACCAGTTGCATTGGGTGGAATGGATACTAATGATAAAGATGTTTCTGCTAATTCGATCGCTATTTTTGGTAAGTATGTATACATTGGAAAAGCAGCAGATGCCGGAACATGTTCCGGCACCACACTTACTGGTTGTGAATTTAGTATTTTTGATATTTCTAATCCATCAGCACCCGCGGCAGTTGGAGGTATAGACACCGGAGGTGACTATGTTTTTAATATTGATGTTTCTGGTAAATACGCTTATGTTGGTAAGGGTGCAAACGCCGGAACATGTTCCGGCACCACTCTCACTGGTTGTGAACTCAGTATCTATGATATTTCAAACCCATCTACACCAACAGCAGTTGGAGGAGTAGATATAAGCAACGAAGACCTTTATGCTGTAGTGATAGTTGGTAAATACGCTTACGTTGGTAAAACTGCAAATGCCGGAACATGTTCCGGCACCACACTTACTGGTTGTGAATTTAGTATTTTTGATATTTCTAATCCATCATCTCCAGCAGCTGTGAGTGGGGTGGATACTGGTGATGCGGATGTTTTTAGTGCGTTTGTATCTGGAAAGTATGCCTATATTGGAAAAGAAACAAATGCCGGAACATGTTCCGGCACCACCCTCACAGGTTGTGAATTTAGTATTTATGACATTTCTAACCAAACCACTCTTTCTGCGGTTGGAGGGGTGAGCACAAACAATGACCCTGTTTATGATCTATATGTATCTGGAAAGTATGTCTATATTGGCAAGCTTGATGATTCTGGAACTTGTTCCGGTACCACCCTCACAGGTTGTGAGTTAAGTATTTACAATGTTTCTAATCCAGCTACTCCTACCGCTGTTGGTGGTGCAGATACCAATGATAAATATATTAATAGTCTGTATATTTCTGGTAAATATGCGTATATAGGTAAGGCATCAGATGCTGGTACATGTTCTGGTGCGACTGTCACAGGTTGTGAATTTAGTGTTTTTGATATTTCTACTCCAGCTACCCCCACAGCAGTTGGCGGAGTAAATACTACTGACGATATTACATCTCTTAAAATTTCAGGCAAATATATTTATATAGGTAAGGGTGCGAACGCTGGAACATGTTCTGGTGCGACTGTCACTGGTTGTGAATTTAGTATTTATGACCTAGCGGGTATTGATGCGCCGACAGCAACCATAGGAAATTTGGCTTCCAACAATATAAATGTTTCTGAAGATTTGCGAGTTGTAAATAATTTATATGTGGACAATGGCATAAACGTTGGGTTGGGTGGAATTTTATCTCAAGGACCAATATCAGTAAATGGTACTGGAGTGGGTGGTACAGCACCTATTGCAACTTCTGCATTGGTTTCACTTAACAACACAATCTCTGCTGATGGATCAACCACGGCGATTGCTGGTATTATAGGCAACTATTCTTTTAACCCAACGGCAGGTGGTGTGCAAGTTGGAAATCGTTTTGTGATGAATAATATTCCGACTTCAGTCGCGAATACCGCAGTGAATCAAATCATCAGAAGTATAGACAACACTTCGCTGACGAACACTGTTCGCGGAATAGAAGTCGTGTCAAACGCGGGTTCAAATACAAACGGTACGAACACTGGTATCCGAACCACAGGAGCAACTTTCGGAATACAGGCAATTACAAATGGCGCCGCTGGAGGTGTGGCCTTACCTGCTGCTATTTATGGAGAATCAACTGGAACTACTCAAGGAGACGTGCTTCGACTTTACTCCACTAGTATTTCTTCTGCACCACAGATGGCTTACTTTTACCAAGATACGAGTACATTTTCTGGTACTGGCCTCTTGATGGATTTCGCTACCGGTAGTGGAACTTTCTCTGGTAATTTCGTAGATTTCCAAAACAACAACGTTTCAAAGTTTAAAGTTACAAATGCGGGTGTGGTGAGTATGGGCCTATCAGGTACTGCTAGTACAAACGCCGTATGTTCTAGCTTGGCGAACGCCACTGGTCCGACTGCAGGCACAGCATACGAAATTCGTGATTGTAGTGGAGCACCAGCCGCGGACTACGCCGAAATGTATCCAGTAGAAGTAGGGATAGAATTCGGTGACATAGTGTCTACGGGTACAGAACTCATCACTACTTATGATGTGACAAACGGAAATATTGATTGGACAAAAGTGAAAGGTAAGATTACAAAATTAGTAAAATCTAGTCGTCCATATCAAGGCAATGTGGTGGGTATAGTTTCAGACAACTACGGTGACTTTACATCCACAGGTAACAATATAAAAGAAGAAGACAATCCAATGCCGGTGGCACTCAATGGTCGTGTGCCAGTAAAGATCTCCCAAACCTCCGAAGCCATTCTTCCCGGAGACTACATCACCACTTCAGTGGAGCTGGGTTTCGGAACCAAGGCTATTCATGCTGGACAGGTGATAGGTAAAGCTCTCGAGCCATGGAATCCTAATACAAACACACCTACAGTCATGGTATTCGTAGAGCAAGGATATTACAACGGGGAAAGCTTGGAAGATACTTCCGGTCTTGCGGTGGTGGCCAGTCCTGAGGGTGGTGCGGAGGATGTGACTTCATTCTTGAACGATACTTCTGCCCCAGAAGAATTGAATCTTTCCGAATTACTGGTCAATCGTATAGTTGCTGGTCTAGAGATCATAACTCCGAGCTTGACCGCTGACGTGGTAAATACTGGCACATTAAATGTTTCCAATTCTTCAAACCTCACTGGCTTGGTGATGTTCAGTGATAGCGGAGATGAAACTATTCCTAGTGGTGTCACTTTTGGAGTACAAGCCGAATTTGTTATTTCTCCAATCTTCAACAAAGACACTGCTGGTTTTGCCATAGTTAAAGAAGGGGACAAAGAAGTCAGGGTTGAATTTGAGAAGCCATACATTATGACTCCAGCCGTTACTGCCTCAATGACATTTGAAGCCACTGACAACATAGACAATGTCTCTGCGAATGATTTGTTTACTCACGATATTAAGTTTATAGTTTTAGATAAAGACGTAGATGGATTTACAATTTTAATAAATAAGCGAGCACCTCAAAACATACGCTTCTCCTGGATAGCTCTGGGTGTAAAAGATGCCAAGGTGTGGGAGAGTCTAGGTGAGGGTCTCGAGTTAAGTACACCAGAACCAGAACCTCAGCCAGAAGTTGAAGAGCCTACCCCAGAAGTTACACCCCTCGGCAGTAGCACTACGGGCGATGCAGAGCCTGAACCACAACCCACACCCGAAGTGACTCCAGAACCAGAACCTCAGCCAGAAGTTGAAGAGCCTACTCCAGAAGTTACCCCAGAGCCTGAACCACAACCCACACCCGAAGTGACTCCAGAACCAGAACCTCAGCCAGAGCCCACTCCAGAATCTTAATCTACTAAAAAATAAAAAACTCCAACACTTGGTTGGAGTTTTTTATTCTAATCGCACTAGACTTTAAAAAGTTTAATGGTGAGTTTGCCGTGCTTAATATTTTTTTCTATTTTATTTACATCCACTGAAGCGTGGAGGGAGAGAGTTCTGGAGAAAGTCGTCCAAGAAAGTTCTTCACATAAAGGTTCACAATCTTTCAGTAGATTTTTTCTTTCTCCAGCGATAGTTATTTTTTTATCACTTACAGAAATATTTATATCTTCAAGTTCCAATCCAGCGATCATTGCGGTTACAAATATTTCTGTAGCAGTTTGGTATGCGTCCACTAGTAACTCCAATTCTGCAGAATTTTCTTCGACAACTTCTAAAATCGCTTCAGGCTTCACAATTTCACCTTCGTCAAGAGTCTTCTCAGACCCCAAGTGTATTTGGTTGGGGGAGTGATGTTCTCCAATTTTACCTTCCTCAATATCCCTGATTAATGCCTTAAATGCCTCCACGGTGGCTCTCGGCACAGATTCAATTATCTGCATCATAGTTTCGGCATCCGCGGTATCAGTGAGATAGTATTTTCCATCTTTGGCTTTCATTTTGAGTTGGTTACATTTTGTAACCAACTCAGGAGAGCTTTTCTTTAAACGATTTTTTAAAACTTTCCAATAATTACGCGCATCAGTACTGTCGGTGAGTATTCCGATGACATCCACCACAGAGTAGTACCATTTGGCATTCTTCTCGTCGAAATAGCGACGGATTTTGGCTTCACGTTTGTCACCCCCAAGTGTGTTAATGTTTTCGGTTATTTTTATGGTTATCATTATAAATTTTATTCTTTACAAACTTATTTCATCATTAAAAATAATTATACCACCACCCTTCATTTATCCACACATTTTTTATATTTCTCACACATTACAATGATATAATTTAGGTAATTTAAAAAAAGATAGTTAAGTTTTTTCTTAAGTCGACAAAAAAAGATACATTATATTTATATGAAGCACCCAGATAATAAGAGGAACACAGATCAGTTAAACTTCATCCAAAGACACTACATACTTTCAATTCTTTTATCGGCGGGCGTTATTGCTCTCATCTGTGTTCCTTTTATTATTAATCGTGAATTGCGTTGTGGTCTGCGTTATGACTTTGTTAATAATACTGTTGCTTGTGAAGGAAAACCTACAATCAGCAAAGTCGGGTATGCAAAAACTCAAAGTGAAATTAGTAATTATCTAGAGAGTCAGAAAAAAATAGGGACAATTTTAGAAGCATCAGTTTATTTTAGAGATTTGAATAATGGACCAGTGTTCGGTGTTGATGAGACAGCACCTTTTATTCCTGCCAGTTTACTGAAACTACCTCTTTCTTTGGTATTTTTTGGAATGGCCGAAAAAAATCCGGAGATTCTTCAAGAAAAAATTATGTTTATCGGTAGGGAAATTGATTTCAATCAAAATTTTGTTTCTGATCGAGCGCTTGTGCCGAACACTCAATATACC
>JAGOPQ010000031.1 GCA_017991915.1 Minisyncoccota bacterium
ATTCGATAGATCAAATACCAACAGTGAAATTTTTAGCACCTATGAGTGATGGTGGCCGGTTAGATTTTGTTGCAAAACCTACTGTAGGCAACCTTTCCTGTGACATTATTCCTGACCCAGAATCGGCTTCTTATACCGCTGGTTCGTCCGTGAGATTGATCGCTAATCCACAAGGTGGGTCAACAAAACCGGGCGGATCAACAAATTATAGCTACAAATGGTATGAAGCAACAGATTCAAATGAAAGCCCTTTAGGTACTGGTCGCGAATATAATAAAACCTATTATTATCCAGGTATTCTGAGAATGGCTTTGGAAGTTAAAGACGAAAATTCTCCTTCTTCTACTCCAGCAAAATGCTATCAAGATGTAACAATAACAGAACCATTACCATCTCTTCCTATGACTTGCGGTCTTGATAGCTACGGTAATTGGCAAGTGTACAACGCCCCAAGCGGAGCCACTTTTTCATGGTTTGGAACTAACAATCTAACTGGAAGTGCTCGCAGTATTCCAGCTGTTGATACAGGTGGAGGTCTTTATAATAGCCAAATAATAGTTGCTGGGGTGACGGTTAATTCTGTTCTGGGGAATACAACTTTGTTTTGCGGTGTAAGAAAATTAGACAATAACGGATTAGTACATGATTATGGTATATCAGATGATGGAGACAAAACAGTGATTGCTGGTGCCTCTACAAATTCGATTGTTACCGTTGATGCATCTGATCCTGCAACGGGAACCAGTATCATTACTCCTTTAATAAAAAGGATCGGAGAGTATTTTGTCAGAGTTTATGTAGATTGGATAAATTTAGGTACCGGTAATGCTGATATAAAAAATATAATTGGAACAGGTGTTGGCGAATCTTTTTCTCCGGATAAGATTTTAACTGAAAATACTAATACTTTAACGCTTCAAACTTATGGTGGCACTCCTCCAAACGTTTATTATGTAAAACTAAGATCAGAACCTACCAATCCTCCGAATGGATATTATTGTCTAATGTCTTCTCCTGAGACGATAATAAATAATCCAAAATACAGTAGAGCTTATTATGCCTGCGCGCCTAATCCTATTACTATTGATGAGGTTGTTCAGTTGTATAAAGATAAATATGTTTTTTCTACGGAAATAATATATGACAATATCACTCGTCAAATTCTTAACAATCTAGATACATCCGGAAGAGTAACTGGAGGATTAACACTGGATAATTTTCTAACTGACTTTAATAACTATCCGATGTATGCTGTAACTCCAGAAAGAATAGCCGATTTTATTTGTCCGGATCATACATGGCAGACTACAATTGCTAGTCCTGGAAGATTTTCTTGTAATGGTCCCTTGTTTCCGTTGCAATCTAGTATGAGTTATGACATAAACTCAGTTTCAGATTTTACTCTAACCGTTACTGCAAATCCTTATAAACCACCAACTCTTACAGCATACCCTGCCACTTGTGGCAATGGCCAAATAAGTCTATCTTGGAATAATCCAGGAGGAGGGGCCACAAGTTATTCCGTTTTCAAAAAGGACCTGTTACCTGGAACACTGACTCTCCTTACAAATACTACAAACACAACTTATACATATACCGGCACACCTAGTTATTTGTATGGTTTTGTCGTTAAAGCAAATTATCCCGATGGTAGCCAATCTCTAGAATCAAATGCTCAAAATATTTTTGCTCCTTACGGATGTTCTTGTGCGCCAGAAAAAGATATTATAATTAGAGACGTTGCTAACAAATGGAATGCGAAATATGGGACAACTGGCACACCTCTATTGGACCCAACTCTATACAATTTTAGCTGGACTGCACCACAATATGGTTCATCTGTTTTGTCCACTAATCCATTTACCCATAATGGTTTTACTACCGATGGAGTAAAAAATGTCAGTGTCAGAGTGACAAGCAAGGCATACCCAAGTAGTTTTGCAAATGTTGCATGTTCTGTCGGAACAGTTGTGCCTCCTTTTGATTACAGTTTGTCTAATACAGGAGATGTCAGTCTTCGTCCAGGTCAAACTATCAATGGACCAGACATAAGAGTTAGGGCTGATTCCGGCACACAAAGACTCATCACTCTTCAATTGATAGAGCAACCAACAGATATATCAACCACCTTTACCAACGGTGCTAGTGTTACAGCTACCAACCCATACACCTCTTCTCCAACCAGAATCAGCGTGGGTAGTTCGGTTAAACCGGGCACTTATCTTGTAAAAGTTTCTGGTGATTATGTCACAACTACTCCAAGCGATGACTCAACCGCATTTTATGTAAGCGTCCTTTGTGCGGATAACACATTAACTTGTACCGTGCCACCGCCTACAGTTTCTGCTGTGAGACCAACCGTGAGGGAGAAGGGAAAGGGGAAGATTGCCGTAAACTTTACTCCTGTATCTGACCCAACTGTCACTTATGAGATGGAAAGAGTCTTGTCCTCATCAGCCACTTACAATCCTTCAGACCCTTCTTATAGTAAGACTAATCCAACAAAAAGTTTTGATGATTCGGGACTGAACCAAGGTATCGATTATAAATACAAAGCTGTCTCTTTAAAAGGAGGACAAAGATCGATTGAGGTAGAAAAGATTTCTACAGCTTCCAAAGTGGGCAATGCCAGTATGTCTCTTTCGGGCTATCAAGATATTGTTAATTATCTTGACACAACAAACGTAAACGCGGATTTCAAACTAGTTGGTGGAGTCAGTGATTGCACCTTATCTTCATATCCACCAAGAACTCAATGGAACAACAAAACCTTCCTTGCTCAAAGTGATGCTCCAATAAACGACACTGCGACAGGAGATGATGGTAGTGGATACAAAAATATCACAGGTCCTTGGACCACCCCTCCTCTTACAGAAGATCAAGAGTTAAGAGCGAGATGCACAAGAATAGAGAATGGCGTGCCTGTTCCTTTCATAGCTGACCCAGAAGTTGTCATCTGTGTCCGTCCTCAAAAACCTCAAAACTTAGAAGCAAAATACAGTGCCACGGGGAACAGAGTAGCAC
>JAGOPQ010000032.1 GCA_017991915.1 Minisyncoccota bacterium
TTGAGAAAGGAGATGATGGAGAAACACTAACTGATACTTCAATTGTCTGGACAGTAGATTATGCACGACTTGCACCAATGATCATTAGATCTGTTCAAGAACTAGATCTTAAACTCAAACCATTTGAGGATCTCACTACAGTAGACAATACATTTGCTGGAGTATTACGAACGTGGCTTGCGAGTGCGGGGAATGGGATTGGAGATTTGTTTGCAAATCGTGGAATTTTTAAACAAGAAATTTGTGTTGATGGAGAGTGTCTCACAAAAGATGATGTACGTGCTCTTTTGGAAACAATACACTCACAAACTACTACGGGAGGTTCTTCCTCCGGGGGTTCAAATTCTTCAACTGGTTCGGATACTTCAACAGATTCAGGACAAACAAGTTCGTCACAGGGAAGTGGTGATCAAAATGGTGGAGATGGATCTGATCCAATCCCTTCGATAAGCTCAGGACAAGCAACTGGAACGGATTCAACGGGCGGAGATATGACTGGTACGGGAGGGGACTCTGGTTCAACTGATACAGGAACGGATTCGACCACTTCAACTGGTTCGACAAGCTCACCACAAGCAACAGACGGGGAGATGACTGGTACAGGAGGAGAGAGCTCAACAGGTGATGTAATTAGTGATCAAGGCGAAGGTGCCACAGGTGATACAACAGGAACTACTGGTGAAATATTGCCACAATAAAAAATGGATTATCTCAAGCAAAAATTTGGAGTAACAAAACCAGTATTTGTATTGTCCGTTGTTAGTTTTTTACATGATATTGCATCTGAAATGCTCTATCCTGTTATTCCGATATTTTTAACTACAGTACTTGGTGCACCGGCGAGTGTTGTTGGTCTTATTGAAGGATTTGCTGAAGCAACCGCAAGCTTCTTTAAGCTTTTTTCAGGACGACTATCTGATAAACTTGGTAAACGTAAAATATTTGTAGTTGCAGGGTATGTGATAGCTGGCATCGGTAAAGTTTTTTATGGTTTTGCAACAAGTTGGCATTATGTATTGGCCGGAAAGTTTGGAGAACGATTGGGAAAAGGAGTACGTACCTCTGCTCGTGATGCAATGATTGCCGAGAATACTGATTATGAAAAAAGGGGAGTAGTGTTCGGATTTCATAGAAGTGCAGATACGTTGGGTGCAGTTGTGGGACCACTTCTTGCCATTGTATTTCTAGGTCTTTCAGACAATAACTATCGTTTGATATTTTTTATTACACTTATTCCAACAACGATAGCGATACTTCTCATTGTCTTCTTTATCAAAGAAACTCCACCGCTTGAAAAAACTGAACCGGTACCATCACTTTCATTTAAAAATATTACCAAGAGCAAGGCGTTCATGCTCTTCCTTCTTGTGACAGTTGTTTTTTCTCTTGGTAATAGTGCAGATGCTTTTTTAATATTGAAAGCTAAGGCGCTCGGTCTTACGATGACGGATATTATTCTTTCGTACGTACTTTATAATGTAATGTATTTCTTATGTGCAGTACCAGCAGGCAGGTTTGCGGATAGACTTGGCTCACGAAAAGTTCTCATTGTAGGAATTGGACTTTTTGCATGTATTTATATTTCATTTGGATTAATTTCTAATCCAGTTTTAGTATGGTTACTCTTTCCACTATATGGAATCTATATGGCTTTGACCGAAGGAGTAGGGAAGGCATACATATCACGCATTGTTCCAAAATCCGAACTTGGTAGTGCGTATGGTTTGTATTATATGGCTACAGGATTTTCATTATTTTTTGCATCATTGATTGCTGGATTACTTTTCACATATGTTGGTCCAAGCGCACCATTTTATTATGGAGGTGGTATGGCGATACTCGCATTTATTGCGATGGCATTTAGTTTAAATGTTTGCAAACGAGCTGAGTGTCAATAAAAAAATGGGTGGCAACGGTAAAATTGTTGCCACCCATTTGGATGATGTTCGCTTAGCGTATTAATGCTTCACGAATTTTTTTGAAAAAGTTGCTTCTCCTCCACTCTTACCGCTTACAAAGTAAACTCCAGCAGGCAATTCTCCAACATTGAAGGTTGTGTTGTTGCTTACTGGTTGTATTTGTATAACTTTGCGCCCTGTCATATCGGTAACGATTACATCACTAAAATTTTCAGGAGAGGTAATGGTAACGATGTCTTGTGCAGGATTAGGAAAAAGATGCACATTTGCTTTGGCTCCTACTTCGCTTATGCCAGTAGCTCCACATGAATCAACTGTAACTGTTACCGGGCTTGCTTGTTGTATGCAGTTGCCACTTGTAACCGTTACGGTATATGTTCCAGAAGTAGTTACCAGTAGATGCTGAAGCGTATCTCCAGTTGACCAGATAAAATCAGAGCCAGGTAAAACAGTGAGAAGCACTGAACCACCTTCGCAGAATTCTACTGGACCGTTTGTTGTAATCACCGGCAAGTTTTGAACTTGAAAGGGAACCTGACTTGAACTTGAGGAACATCCCAGCGAATCAAATACTGTTACTGTAAACAAACCGGAAACAGAAGGTGTGATTATCTGTGAAGTATCACCAAGTGCTGTTCCATTTACAAACCATTGATTACCACTCACTGCTGATGAAATTAATTCACATCCCAGTGGTGTAACAGTTGGTTGTTGTGGTCCGTAACTTACGGTTATCGTAATTTCATTTGATGAAGAATTACATCCATTACTATCAGTAGTAAAAACACTTACGGTTCCACCATAGTGGGCTGTAACGCTTTCTCCATTAGAAGGGTATACATTATTCCACTGATAATTTTGGTAGCCGGGTGTGGCATATAAATCCACACCTCCACCTGCACAAAATGTAGTAGGTCCGTCAGCAGTAATTGTTGGCGGAATAACAGTTCTCTCTGAAACATATACTGAATCAATATCAGTACAGCCAAGATTATTTGTTGCTGTTACAATATACAGTCCAGGTGTTTGCACATTTAGCCACTGGCCCA
>JAGOPQ010000033.1 GCA_017991915.1 Minisyncoccota bacterium
TCCAAGGCCAAAGCTCGTGAGATAAATAAAAAATATCGCCAGAAGGACAAACCCACAAACATTCTCTCATTCCCTTTTTCCACCGAAGAAGGAGAAATTTTGCTCTGCAAAGAATTAATCAAAGAAGAAGTAAAAAATAAGGAAGACAAAACCGAGGGCCGAAATTACACCGAATGGCTCGGTTTTTTAGTTATCCACGGAATGCTGCATTTGAAAGGTTACGTCCATAGTAGTAAGATGGATAGAGCAGAAGCAAAATATGATAAGAAATATTTCGATAGGGATAGACGTGGGCTCCACAACAACACGAGTCGTAGTGGGAGAGTTTCTAAAAGGAGAATCAAATCCTAAAATTATTGGCGTTGGCGAATCAACAACTCAAGGTGTGCGAAATGGTTATGTAGTTGATCCAGTCCTCGCTTCACATTCCATAAAAGATGCAGTCTTTGGTGCAGAGAAAACTTCCGGCTTAAAAATTCACCGAGCTTTTATTTCTGTCGGAGGCACGTCCCTACGTGGAGACACTGGGGCTGGTATGTCTATCATCTCCAAAGCAGACGGCGAAGTCACCAGTACTGATATCAAGAACGCCTTGGCGGATTGCGAGAATAATCTAAACCTAACCAACAAAAAAGTCATTCAAGAGTTCCCTATTTCCTACCGTCTAGATGGCAAGGATGTGCAAGGCCGCCTAGAGGGTATGCGCGGAACCAAGCTGGAAATAAAGGCTCTTTTCATCACTTGCTCTATCCAGCACCTAGAAGACTTACTAGAAGCCATGGAATTGGCGGGTATTGAGCCGGTAGACATTATTGCCGCTCCAGTAGCCGCTAGCTTAATCGCTTTGAGTGAGAGACAAAAAATTGTGGGCTCTGCTTTGGTCAACATCGGAGCTGAAACCACAGCCATGGCAGTATTTGAAAATGGACTTTTGGTCTCACTACAAACTTCATCTATCGGATCCGAAGCCATCACCAATGACATTGCACTTGGATTAAAAATTCCGCTCGACAAAGCAGATGAATTAAAACTCGGTGGTGATCCTGGAAACTTTTCCAGAAAAAAATTGGACGAAATTATTGGCGCACGCCTCTCTGATATTTTTGAAGTCATCGAAAATCATTTAAAGAAAATAAAACGCTCTGGACTCCTACCAGCTGGTGCAGTCTTTGTCGGCGGTGGTGCAAATACTCCCCTACTTTTGGAATTTTCAAAATCTTCACTCAATTTACCATCTTCTATCGGCTCTACTGAAATTTTTGGTGCCATGAAAACCAAACTTCGTGACCCATCTTGGTTTACTGCTCTCGGACTTATCTTTAGTGGCACGCTAGAGAGCAATGACCAGAGTAGCTCCATAGGAAGAATCTTCAAAGACCTAAAACACACAATCAAATCAAGCATAAAACAGCTGATGCCGTAATTGAACACAGGCCTTGGGCATTAGGCTTTAGCTAGAGCCTAGGGCCTTCTTTCCTAGTGCCTATCCTATAAATTTGCTTTTTTCCCCCCTAGTGATAGTATGGTTTTATATCAGATAAATCATTAATTTAAAGAAACTATGCCAAAAATCAATCCAATTATAGAGAGTTTTGCTCGCATTATGGTTATCGGAGTAGGAGGCTCTGGAAAAAATGCGATCAATCACATGATAAACTCCAAAGTCAAAGGTGTGTCTTTCATTTGCATGAACACAGACACCCAAGACCTTCACCACTCTCTAGCTGAAAAGAAAATTCACATTGGAAAAAATTTAACCAAAGGTCTCGGCGCCGGCATGGATCCAGAAGTTGGAAAGAAGGCAGCCGAAGAAACTAAATCCGAAATTCAAGATGTCATCAAAGGTGCGGACATGATTTTCCTCGCCTGTGGAATGGGTGGTGGTACTGGAACTGGCGCTGCACCTATCATCGCTCGCGCTGCCAAGGAACAAGGAATCTTGACCGTGGCTGTGGTGACCAAGCCATTCTTCTTTGAAGGTAACCACCGCATGAAATTGGCTGAAAAAGGTATCGAGGAATTGGCCAAGGAAGTAGATGCTATCATCATAATTCCAAACGACAAACTCCTACAGCTTTCCGATAAAAACACCAATTTTAAAGACGCTTTTGCTACCTGCGACGATGTTTTGCGCCAGGCAGTAGAAGGTATTTCTGACCTTATCACTACCCCAGGTATCATAAACGTGGACTTTGCTGACATCCGAGCTATTATGTCTGACGCTGGTAGCGCACTCATGGGTATCGGTTCTGCTTCCGGTGAAAAGCGTGCCGAGCAAGCTGCCTTGCAAGCTATCAACTCTCCTCTCCTTGAAGTTTCTATTCATGGCGCCAAGGGAGTACTGTTTGCTATCTCTGGTGGAGAAGACATAACCATCCAAGAAATCCAAGAAGCTGCAAAAATAATTACCGAGTCTATAGACAAAGATGCGAAAGTTATCTTTGGTACTATTCGTGATGAAAAATTGAAGAAAGGAGAACTCCGAGTCACCGTCATCGCTACTAGTTTCGGTATTGAGATACCACGAACCAAAAACCTCTTTGGCCCTGCATCTAGCGCTGGTCAAACATTGGTAAGAGACGAAGCCCCAGCAGTGGTAAAAAAGGAGGTGCAAAACGCAATCCACAACAGCTTGCCAAACACTACCCCTACCCCAGACTTTCTTAAAAAATCAGAACCAATAAAGCGAGAACAAATTGAAGATATCATCATAGATGATGGCGACAACGATGACTGGAGCGCTGTTCCAGCATTTCTACGACGCACTAAAAAATAGCACTTGACGCGTGTGTTATACTAGAGATATATGACATACGATTTAATTATTTTAGGAGGTGGGCCTGCGGGTACTGCTGCCGCTGTGTACGCTGCTCGC
>JAGOPQ010000034.1 GCA_017991915.1 Minisyncoccota bacterium
TCACTTGGTTGTTCACCACCCAGTCTTTCGTTTCGGTTGGTTATAAATTCATCGTCAAATATTTTTCCAGATACTACGAAAATACGCAGTCCGTATCCTATCTGTGGAGCTGCGATAGCCACACCATCATCCTGGCTTTTTAAGGTGGCGGACATTTCTTTCAAGATTTTTTTTATTTTTAAACCTTTGATGTCCCGTATTGGTACTTCCTTGGCTTTTTGGAAGAGAACTTTTGACCCACTCTCGTTTCTTTGAAGAATTTTCTTCATTGGTTTTTTATTTGATTTCTTTTAAATATTCCAACAACTTTGACAACTTCACAGTATCTTGGGATCGGTTGGACATATCACGTACGATGACGGAGTTATCCAGTGCTTCTTTTTGTCCAAATATCAATGCGTAGGGGATATTCAATCTCTCTGCATTGGCCAGCTGACTGCCTAGGCTGTCTTTAGACAAAGATTGAGCGATGGGGATGTGTGCCTTACGAAGAATTTCTATAACATTCAAACTTTTTAGTTTAGCTTCACCACCCAACTGGATGAAATAAATTTTTGGCTTTTTAAGAATGCGCGGAGAAAGCTTTTTGTACCAAGGTGACCCGACAACTCTGTCTACACCCATTGAGAACCCTACTGCCGGTACATCCTTTTTGTTTCCGAGTTGCTTAGCTAGGTAGTCATATCTTCCACCGGAAGCAACTTGCACAGGTGGAACGCCTTCTTCACCGCTGTCTGTATAAACTTCAAAAACAGTACGGGTGTAGTAGGAAAGTCCGCGTACTAAATTTTTATTCATGTTGTAAGGAATATTCATTTCCTCTAGGTATTCCAACACCTCTTTGAAGTGTTTTTTACAAGAAGCGCAAAGGAAACTGATAGAGTCAGGAGCACCGACGTTTATTTCTTTGGTTTTTTCTTCTTTAGAATCTAGGATGCGTAGTGGATTGGTCTTTAGTCTTTCTCTGTCTACGGCAGGGAGCTGATTGATGTGTTTTTTGTAGTAGTTGGTGAGCTCTTTGATATAAGAATTTCTACACTCTTTGTCACCAATAGAATTTATGTCTATAGATAGGTTTTCTGCACCGGCATCTTCTAATATACTCATTCCAGCTTTTATTACTAAAGCATCCATAATACTTTTCTCAGAACCTAGAGAGTCTAGATCAAACTGCCAAAATTGTCGGTAGCGTCCGCGTTGGGGTTTGTCGTGGCGGAATACTGGACCGTATTGATAAAACATTGCTGGTTGGGGTAAGGTTTGCATTCCGTGCTCTATATAGGCACGCATGAGTGGGGCAGTGTGTTCTGGGCGCAAAGCTAGATGGTCATCACCCTTGGTTTTTAGGGTATACATTTCCTTGTCTATGATATCTGTACCCTCGCCGATAGTGGTGGTAAATATTTCTTCATGCTCCATGATTGGTGTGTCTATTGGTTTGAAACCATAATACACAGCCACTTCTTGGGCTTTTTCAAAAAAACCTTGGAAACCGTAATACTCCTCATTCATGATGTCTCGCATTCCTTTTGGTGAAGCCAAGTCCTTGAGTTTTGAAGCTGGTTTTGTTTTTTTCATAAAAATTATTTAGTTGATTTATAATTGCCCGGCAATAAATCCGCTTTATTTATTGGCCATAAACGTAGAAGCACTTTTCCTACGACTAGGTTTTCATTTAAAGCTCCCCAGTATCTGGAGTCGGAACTATTTGGTCGGTTGTCACCCATGACAAAATATTCCCCATCTTTTAGTTCAAAATGAGTATTGCCGTTGGTAATATTTTTTACATAAGGCTCCTCAAGCTTAAAGCCCTCCTTGTTGTCAGCGTTGGTTATGATTATCTCACCATTTTTTATATCAACGGTTTCGTTGGGTAGTCCAATGATTCTTTTTATAAAAAACTTTGATGGATCTTTGGGGTATTTAAAAACAATGACATCGTCTCGCTGTGGCTTACTCAAGTTGTAAGATATTTCATCAATAATCAAATACTGGCCGTCTTCAAATGTGGGTACCATAGAAGAGCCAGAAACTATAAATGGCTGAACTACAAAGGTACGGATGCCGAGCACAGCAATTAGGGCAATCAAGCCGAAGCGCAACAATTCCCAAGTAGATTGCTTCTTTGATTTTTCTATTTTTACTTCTGGAGCATTTTCAGTTCCAACAGGTTTTTGTTCATCTAACATTGGTAGCATTCTACCACGAAACATTCTTGACAGGAGGGGCAAATTTGTTTTGCAGTACGTAGTCTCGCGTTTGAGTAAATTTGTGTTATAATGTTTGCATGAAATTAGTCGTTGGTTTGGGAAATCCGGGTGAAGAATATGAGAAGACTAGGCACAATGCTGGACGTATTGTGGTTGGGTTTATTGAAAAAAAACTTGAAGACCATCCTAAAATAAAATTCCTAACTCCAGATAACTTTATGAACAACTCTGGCAAGATGGTTGCTCCTTTTGTGAAGACGGCGAAAGATTTAAAAGATCTAGTCGTTATTTACGATGATATAGATTTACCACTTGGAAGAATGAAAATTTCTTTCAATCGTTCATCCGGTGGACACAACGGCGTGGGCTCTATCATTAAATCCCTAAAGAGTGAAGAATTTTTGAGAATTAGAATCGGCATAGCTCCGGCTACACCTTCAGGCAAGCTCCGTAAACCAAAGGGGGAGAAAGATGTCTTAAAATTCTTGCTTGGTGAATTTAAAAAGAGCGAACTAGAGACAATAAAGAAACTCAGCAAGACCGTAGCTGAAGCGGTGGAGACTATATATGAAG
>JAGOPQ010000019.1 GCA_017991915.1 Minisyncoccota bacterium
TATCACTAGTTACCAAGCAGGTGTCAGTACTGTTTCTGGTGGGCCTTACACTTATACAGCATTAGGAAATGTTTTGACTCATACGGCTACTGGGCTAACAAATGGCACCACGTATTATTTTAAAGTGCGTTCTTATGCAGCTGGACTACTACTCAGTGAGTCTGCACAAGTGAGTTCTGTTCCAGTTGGGGCCGGTGGTGGTGGCGGTGGCGGAGGAGGTGGTGGAGGCGGGGGAAGTGGAAGCACGGCAGGAAATGGCGGGGTTATTTTCTCTGGACGGGCTTATCCACTATCTAAAGTCAGTATCTTGAAGGATGGGCAATTAGTATTGTCCACCATCGCTGGTCCTGATAGTAATTTCACAGCTACTCTCAATGGTTTGTCTGCTGGAGACTATACATTCTCTGTGTACGGTGAAGACAATGCCAAGCGTCGCTCTAGTCCTTTTACTTTTCAAATTTATATAACCGAGGGAGTCACTACGAATATTGGAGGTATATTTATCGCTCCGACAATTGCAGTGGATAAAAAAGAAGTAAAGCAGGGAGATAACATTGTTATATTCGGACAGAGTACCCCTTCTGCGGATATTGTGATGAGCGTCAATTCTCCGCAAGAATTTTTTGTGAACACGCCATCGGACTCAAACGGAGTGTACTTATCGAATTTTGATACTTCGGTTCTCGAACTCGGTTCTCACTCGACAAAATCTAAAGCCTTGAAGAGTGGAGAAATCAGTTCATTTAGTGGTACTGTTGGGTTTGTCGTTGGTAACAAAAATGTTTTTTTAGATCCAACCGTAAATTCGGATAAGTGTGATTTGAATGAAGACGGACGTTGCAACCTGATAGACTTTTCTATTGCCGCTTTCTGGTACAAAAAGCCTCTAAGTGCCGAATTTATGCCTCGCGAGGTAAAACACTTGAATGGGGATGGAAAAGTAGACTTGATAGACTTTAGTATAATGGCCTTCTACTGGACCGGCTAAAAAATGAATAGCAATATGCGAAAAATATTTATTATAATTTTATTTACGATACTCTTTGCTCCAAACATTTCAGATGCGGCGGTTTTGTCCTTGAGTGCAGACAAAAAAACTTTTACAGAGCAAGAAGAATTTTTAGTAGAAGTTTTTGTAGATAGTGATGTGTCTATAAATGCAGTGGAAGGTTTGGTCAAATTCCCCGCAGACCTTTTTACTTTAAAAGAAGTCAGAGATGGTAACTCCTCTATTAATTTTTGGGTAGAGAAGCCCGCGAGTAATAAATCTGGAGAAATTTTTTTCTCGGGTATCACTACTGGAGGATTTTCTGGACTGGATAGATTCTTATTCAGTATGGTACTAGAGGCAAATAAAGTAGGCACAGGAGAAATTTCTTTTGCCAATGTGCAAATATTGCAAAACGATGGACTAGGCACCAAAGAAAGAACTACCAACTCATCTCTCGCTCTGGTGGTTGAAAAAGGCGCAGGCGGAGCTCAGTCAAACCTAGAAATCATAGACACTTTGCCTCCAGAGAGCTTTAGTCCGTTTGTCGGTAGAGACACATCCATTTTTGACGGCGCATATTTTGTAGTTTTTAGTACTGTAGATAAGGGCGTGGGCGTGGATTATTATGAAGTGAAGGAAGGTTATTGGGGTGATTATGTGGTAGCCGAAAGCCCGCATCTTTTAAATGATCAAACTCTTAGTAAAAAGATTTATGTAAAGGCCATAGACCAGTCAGGGAATGAGCGCACAGAGGAAATAAAGGCACAACAACCAAATAGACTCTTCCAGTCCGGATTAATTCTTGGTATAATTCTAATTATATGGATTTTGTACTCCCGAAAAAATCGGAGAAAATTTTTCAAATAGGTCAAAAAATTTCATCAGTATTTTTATTATCGTTTTTGTTTTTTGTTTTGGCTCCATATCTAGCCTTGGCTGCTTCCATGTCAGTCACTCCCGCTGGTGGCACTTTTGAAGTGGGAGACAGGATAACCTTAAAAGTAGTCGTATCCTCCAACGTGCCGTTCAATGGGGTGTCGGGCGTACTTTCGTATCCGACCTCAACCCTTTCCGTAGAATCAGTCTCCAAAGCTGGATCGGTGATTGATTTTTGGGTCACCGAGCCAACAGTACTAAATACTAGTGGCACCGTAAAATTCGAAGGTGTAGCTCTCGGTAGTTCACTCACTACATCTGGCACTATTATTACTATAAACTTGCGAGCCAAGAGTGCTGGCACTGCTGCACTTTCATTTATTTCCGGACAAATATTGGCCAATGATGGCGAAGGAACTGATATTACTGGCAACTTGATTGGTTCAAATATTTCTATTACTGCAGCTACCGCCGAGCCTAAACCAACTGTGACTCCAAAACCATCTGTGCCAGTAGAAGTAACTGAAGTTCCACAACCAAAACCTACTTTGACTGCGCCAGAAATTTTTTCTAGTTTGAAATCAGATCACCCAGCAATTTTTGGAGTAACGGAATATCCACACACTCAAGCACTGGTGACATTTATGGCTACTGACGGAACTAAAGTATTTATCTTGGGTACTGCTGACAATAGAGGTGACTTTAGTGTGCTTGTTCCAAATTCACTCAAGCGTGGTTCATACACTGTAAGTGCGGTGATGGTAAAGCCCGACAAGACAAATAGTGAAGTTTCAAATGTTCTATATATAGAAGTAGGTAGTATTGTGTCTGATATAACTCGAGAAGTTTGGATTCTGATCGGACTTCTAGCTTCAACGATTTTGTATCTCTTGGTTCGCACTTATTTCCACTTTAAAAAAGAGAAAAATATCCATCGAGTTATAAAAAAAGAAGTAGCACAGGCTGAAGAAGTATTGCACAAATCTTTTGATATCTTACGGGAAGATGTGATCGATTACGACAATAAAAAGTTGACTGCTGCGGAGCACAAACGCATGACAGAATTCAGAAAAGATATTGATTCAGCCGAGAAGGTAATTAGTAAAGAAGTCGACGATATCAGGTAAGATGAAACTTTTTGAAAAAATATATGCAAGTTTGTTTCTCTTTGCACTTTGCTTGATGCCTTTTTCGTCGCAAGCTCAGGATGTAAATATAGATGCCTCTAAGCTTTTGTCACATGCTGAAGTATATTTTTCTCCAAGGTCTGGAAGTTTTGAGGAGGGTTCTACCTTTGCTGTACCTATATTATTAAACACCAAGAATAGAAGCATCAATGGTCTGGAGATTCGTATTAATTTTGATAGTTCCAAACTTTCTATCATAAACCAGACTGGAGGAGTATCGATCATAGGTGTATGGGTAGAGCCGCCAAAGTATGACAACACTAAAGGGACCGCAAGCTATGTCGGAGTTATTCCAGGAGGCATCACTACAGCGGCAGGGCTAGTGGGTACTATTACTTTCAAAGCCAAATCTACCGGCGTCGCTACTGCTTCCATCGCATCGAACTCAAAAATTTTATTGAATGATGGGCTGGGTACAGAAACTGTCGCCGAGTATGGACGAGCAAGTTATACAATACTAGCCAAGGCACCTGAAGGTGTGCAAATTTTTTCCGAAACTCATCCGTACCAGACGGATTGGCATACAAACAACAGCCCCGTACTTTCTTGGGTGAAGGATGCTGGAGTCAGTGGATTTAGTTTCGAACTCGACAGCAAGCCAAGCACTGTGCCTGACAATGTTGTTGACACAGTAGAAAGTACTACTGCTTTTAATAATCTTAATGATGGTTTATGGTATTTCCATATCAAGGCGGTAAAGAATAATGTTTGGGGAAATACGGGCCATTTTCTGGTACGTATAGATACAGCTCCACCAGCGGGGTTCACGCCGAAGATTGATTACCTCATGGCCGCAATTATTTTAGCTGACCGCACCCTAGTGTCATTTTTCACTACAGACAATCTATCTGGTATAAATCATTATGAAGTAGGTGTCATCGACAAGAATCAACCCCTCACTGAGTCCCCAGTATTCGTGGAGGCTGTCAGCCCTTTCCAGGTACCACTCCAGGCCGATAGCAAACTGCAGGTGATAGTGCGAGCAATAGATAATGCGGGAAACGTGCGGGATGAATCCGTGTCTGTCGAAACGCCATTTGTTATCACCAAGTTTGTGCAGGATTATATAGTGTACATATTGGCCGGTATAATTCTTCTTGGAATAGTTATGCTAATTCTTCACTACCTAGTGGGCCACCATATTATCCGGGTGATACGCCGAGCAAGACAAATAGTAAATAATGAAAGCCAGATAGAGCCAGAAGAAGAAATCGTCCGAAAAGAAGAATATTTGAACCACTTGCCACCGCCACCAAAGAGTGACAATCCAAATAATTATATAGATCATCTAAATTAAACGCCCTAAGCTGGGATTGTCCTTGCTTAGGCTGTTAAATTTACCTATTTTCTGCTATATTTTCCTTATGTCTTTAAAAATAGGAATTGTTGGTTTGCCGAACGTGGGGAAGTCCACGCTTTTTAATGCGCTGACCAAAAAGGGTGTGCCGGCTGAAAATTACCCTTTTTGCACTATTGATCCTTCAGTAGGTATTGTTCCTGTGCCGGATGAGCGAGTAGATAAATTGAGCGCACTTTCTAAATCTAAAAAAACTATTCCAGCGGTTATAGAATTCGTAGATATCGCTGGCCTCGTAGCGGGAGCTTCGAAAGGCGAAGGACTCGGAAATAAATTCCTAACTAACATTCGTGAGGTGGATGCTATAGCGCATATGGTGCGAGTCTTTGAAGATCCATCAGTGATTCATGTGTCTAACAAAGTAGACCCGATGCAAGATGTAGGTGTGATAAATCTAGAATTAGTTTTGGCAGATTTTGAAGTGGTAGCCAAAAGGCTTTCAACTATAGTGCGTGACGTAAAGCGGGGCGACAAAGTAGCTATAGCCGAAGAATTAGTTTTGAGAAAAGTAGAAAAAGTTTTAGAAGCGGGGAAGCTGGCGAGCGATGCGGGGCTTTCTGAAGAAGAAAAATTCTTGATCAAATCATTGTCACTGCTTACACTAAAGCCTATGCTTTATGTTTTAAATACATCAGAAGCAAATGAAAATGTAGATTTTAAAGCACCAGGACTTTCTGTAAAAATCGATACTGTGTTTGAAAAAGGCTTTGATGACCTGATCAAGAAAAGCTACGAGCTCCTCGGTTTGCATACATTTTTGACTACTGGAGAAGATGAAACACGGGCGTGGACCACACCTATCGGTAGTACTGCACCAGTAGCAGGTATGGCCATCCACACTGATTTCAAAGAGAAATTCATCCGTGCTGAAGTCATATATTGGAAGGACTTAATTGAAGCTGGTTCATATGCGAACGCTCGATCAAAGGGTCTGGTGAGAACTGAAGGTAAGGAGTATATAGTGAAAGATGGTGATGTGATAGAATTCTTAGTTTAAATATATGACAAACGAGATAAAAATTTTTTATTCAAAAGACTGGAAAGATTACGAACTCCTAGATACAGGAGGTAGAGAGAAGCTCGAGCATGTAGGGCCGTATACTTTTGTACGACCATCGGAGTCTGAAGTATGGTCAAAAACTTTAAGTAAAAAAGAATGGGAAAATATTGATGGAAAATTTTGGAGCTCCAAAGTCGGCGCCAAACCCGGCTGGCAACTAAATCCCGAAATAAGCCATGGCTTATTTGAGAGAAAGCAGAAAGACTTGAAGTGGGAGATGCAGTATAACGGGGTAAAATTTTTAGCGAGCCCGACACCATTTAGACACTTAGGATTTTTTCCAGAGCAGGCGAGTCATTGGGATTTTATTGAAAAGAAAATAAAAGAAGCTGGCCGTCCTGTTAAATTCTTAAATTTATTTGGCTACACAGGCCTAGCTAGTCTTTTTGCACTTCGCGGTGGTGCGGAAGTGACTCATGTAGATGCTTCGAAGCAGAGTTTGGCTTGGGCGAAGGACAATCAGAATTTGAATAGTGGACTTGTAAATGCGCCGATGCGAATCATCGAAGATGACGTGATGAAATTCTTGGCGCGCGAAGAAAAGCGAGGGAATAAATATGATGCAGTGATCATGGACCCGCCAAAGTTCGGACGCGGGCCAAAAGGGGAAACTTGGAAAATAGAAGAAATGTTGCCGGCACTTCTCACTCAAGTGAAAAAAGTTTTGAGTGATGATCCACTTTTTGTGATACTTACTTCATATTCTACAGATGCTTCAGCGCTGACACTCGGATATGCATTAGAAGAAACTCTCAAAGATTTAAAGGGGGAAATAGAAACAGGGGAGCTTTGTGTACTAGAAAAATCTCAAAATCGCCTTATTTCACTTGCTCATACTGCGGTCTGGCAAAAGCAGTGATTTTCTCGTTTTAGTGTTACAATATAGGCATGGAAACAAAATCAAGATTTAGTGTTGGGTATTTTTTCTTATCATTGGGTGTGTTAATAACGCTCGTAACTTCAGTCGTATCTTTTATCAATCTGGTTTTTGGAACATTGGACAAGCGTTTTCCTGATGTACTGAATGCCGTTTATCAATACGGATATTCTACCTATGAATATGAAGGTATTCGAATGGCCCTGGCTACCCTTATAATATTTTTCCCAGTATTTTTATTGATTTCCCGTTTTTGGAATAAAGTTGGAAAAGCGGGGCTTGGCCAAATTGATGAAGTAGTCCGAAAGTGGGTGATCTATATTATTCTTTTCCTTTCTTCTTTGATTGCTATCGTAGACCTAGTAACATTGGTTCGGTACTTTATTTCAGGAGAAATAACCTCTCGATTTATTTTAAAAGTTTTGACTATACTGGTCGTCGCCGGAGTGGTGGGCTTCTACTATGTATCTAAACTTAAAATGGAAGGCTCAACCAGCAAAGACAAGCTCTTTGCGTTGGTAGGAATTCTTCTTGTAGTATCAGCCATATCATACAGTTTTATGATTATCGGAAGTCCTACCAAGCAAAGACAACTGCGTTTGGATGACAGGCGAGTAAATGATTTGCAAACTATTCAATACCAAGTCATTAATCACTGGCAACAAAAAGAAAAATTGCCTGCTGACCTAAAAGAACTTGCAAACCCACTTTCCGGATTTTCTCTACCTGTCGATCCTGAATTTGAAAAAGGAAAGTCTTACGAATACGCTGTGAAGGGCGCTATGACTTTTGAACTGTGTGCAACATTTGGTCAACCTATACCAAAGGGCTGGAGAGAATATAGTAATGGCGGAGGAGTATTCCCAACTATGGCGCCGATTTATTATGAAAAAGATTCAGTGTCATATCCATACCCAGGTGGCGGTATGAATGAATCTTGGGATCATGAAGCAGGACGAACTTGTTTTTCTCGAACTATAGATAAAGACATGTATCCACCGTACCCAAAACCACTTCGCTAAATATTAAGAACTCAAAAAACCGTCTTTGCAAAAAGCCGGTTTTTTGTTTATTATATAAGGATATGAAGGAATATGACCATAAAAAGATAGAGAAAAAATGGCAGACAACCTGGGGTAAAAAGAAGGTTTATAAAACCCTCAATAACTCAAAAAAGAAAAAGTATTATGTTTTAGATATGTTCCCATATCCATCTGGAGTAGGGTTGCATGTTGGACACCCAAAGGGCTACATCGGTTCAGATGTTTTTGCGCGCATGAAACGCATGCAGGGATTCAATGTTCTTCATCCGATGGGTTACGATGCTTTTGGTTTGCCCGCAGAACAGTACGCGATCGAGCACAACATAAATCCCAAACAAGCAGTAGAAAAAAATGTTAAGACTTTTGAAAAACAACTTTCTATTATTGGACTTTCGTATGATTGGGAACGGAGAGTAAACACCACTGATACAGAGTTTTATAAATGGACACAATGGATTTTTTTGAAACTCTACAATTCTTGGTACAACACTGAAACAGATAAAGCTGAACCCATAGAAAAATTGGTAAAAATATTTGAACAAAAGGACTCAGAATGGAAATCAAAAACACTCAAAGAAAAACAAGATGTGCTGATGCAGTACCGTCTTGCTTATGAGGGTTACAGTGAAGTAAATTGGTGCGCCAAGCTCGGCACAGTGCTCGCGAATGATGAAGTAGTGGATGGTAAAGATGGGCCAGTGTCGGAACGAGGCGGTTACCCTGTGGTCAAGAAAAATATGCGTCAGTGGTTCATGCGGATCACGGCTTATGCAGAAAGACTACTTTCTGGACTTGAAGGATTAGATTGGTCCCCACACATCAAAGAAATTCAAAAGAATTGGATAGGCAAGAGTGAGGGCTTGATATTTTCTGCGAAGGTCAAGGATTCTAATATAGTAATCAAAACTTTCTCAGCTCATTTCGAAGCATGTTTTGCTGATACTTTTTTTGTTATTGCACCAGATCATCCACTTTTGCCAAAATTGCTTGAAGGTACAAAAGAAAAAGATCTTGTGCTGAAAAAAGCGAAAGAAATAGTGGAAAAAAGAAATGCCCTCGGAGAACAGTATAAGGATGTAGATGGAATTTTTACTGGACGATACGCGGTAGACCCGCTTGGCAATGGGGATCTTCCTATTTGGGTTGGAAGCTTTGCCTTGGCAAATTATGGTACAGGAATAGTGAAATGTTCTGCTCATGACGAACGAGATTTTGTTTTTGCAAAGAAATTTAATATTAAATTAAAAGAAGTTATAGAACCTCTATTTGTTGATAGTGTTGGAGTAGATGCTGTGCAAAAAGATAAACCTTTTGTGG
>JAGOPQ010000020.1 GCA_017991915.1 Minisyncoccota bacterium
TCAAACTACTGTGGTTCGTCTACTTCTGCTTCAAAATCAATTACAGGACTAACAGCCTCAACTACATACAGTGGCTCAACTGGTTCAACCGCAGGATTTACTGTCCTTGCTTACAACTCAGCTGGTGTATATTCTTCTCCTGCAACATGGCTAACTGTTACAACCCCTTCCTCATCATCTTGCGGTGGAACTAATTCTGCTCCAACAGTTTCAATCACAGGCCCAACTTCAAGTTCATCTTACACATCTTCATCAAGCACGATCTCACTTTCAGGAACAGCAACAGACGATGTTTCAGTCGCTAGTGTAACTTGGCAAAATCAAACAACTGGTGCAACAGGAACTGCAACAGGTACTTCATCATGGTCAACTTCTGCTATCACACTTCAAGGTGGGGTAAATACAATTATTGTTACTGCTCGTGACGGTGCAAATCCAAGCCTAACCGGAACAGATACAATTACAGTCACATACGGAACTCCATCGGTATCATCTTGGCCAGCTTCAAATACTGGAACACAAATTGGTGGTTCGCTTACCTCACTATTTGAGCCATCCGGCGCATTCTGGAATCCAGCTGATCAAATGCTTTACTTTGCAAGTGATCACGGCATGATTACAAAAATGAATCAAAATGGTGGAAGCCTAACTTCTTGGTCAGTGTCTGGAAACTTTGAAGGTATAACAGGAACAGGTGGAAACGCTTCTTACACAGCGTCAATGGATAAAGTTTATGTCATAGATGAAAATACTTCACAGATTAAAGAAATTGGACCAACCGGAACTATTACAAAAACATGGACACTGCCGTCAAACGTAACTTCACAACTTGATGTTTCCGGTAACCTTGGAGCAGAGGGCATTACTTGGGTACCAAATGGTTCACATCCATACGGCAACACTGCAACAGGTGGAATCTTCTATGTTGGTTCACAAAAAGACGGCAAGATATTTGCAGTTGAGGTAGATCTTAGTTTGCCAAGCGGAACGCTCCAATCAACTGCCTTAAAGGGAACAATCCAACCACAGTTAATTACTCCAGGTACTGCAAATCTTTCAGATATTGCATATATTCCATCAACAAATAAATTAATTGCAATTTATGATGGTTTAAATATTATTCACGAAATGCTTCCAAATGGATTTATTATTGGCGAATATCGTCTACCAGTTGTGTCTGGAGCAAGTGGTGAAGAAGGTATTGCCATGATACCAACTTGTAATGGAACTCAAACAACAATTGTTCTAGGCTATGACCCATCAGGCGCGCACAATGTTTACAAGTTTAGTAACTATCCACAGCCATGCGCAGACTCAGCTGGCCCGCTAGTTACAAATAAAGCAGTAAATGTTAGTCAATCAGGTTCAACATATACTGCAGCAATAACTTGGGATACAAATGAGTATTCTGACTCAAAGATTGAATATGGTGTTGGAAACTACGGAACAACATATTTTGAGACACCACTTAAAACAACTGCCCACTTTGTAGCCTTGTCAGGTTTGCCAACAGGACAAACTTATCAATATAAAATAACCTCAAGAGACCAAGCCGGTAACCCAAGTGTTCAGGCGACTGGTACATTCAACACTGGTACTGTGAGTGGTACTTCAAAAGTAGTAGTGGCAGCTGGCGACATTTCTTGTGATTATTGTAATCAAATGCAAGTTTCAAATTGGATTATGAATAATATAGGCTCAATTGATGCTGTCCTCCCTCTTGGCGACCTTACTTATGGTGATACAAGTGATAATAATCCTGCTGATGGCACACTGGGCGCATTCAATGATTATTATGCTCCGTCCTGGGGACGACCAGCTATTAGAGCTAAGACTAACCCATCACCAGGAAATCATGAGTATTATGTATCAAATGCATCAGGATATTTTGACTACTTTAATGGTGTTGGAGTAAATACAGGTATGGCTGGAACACGTGGGCAAGGTTATTACAGTTATAATGTTGGAGATTGGCACCTGCTTTCTCTAAATAGTAATGAGAAATGTACTGTAGTTAGTTGTGGTGCTGGTTCAGCACAAGAGACATGGATGAGATCCGATCTTGACGCCAACAATAGTCTTTGTGAAATAGCATATTGGCATCACCCGCGTTTTTCAAATGGTGACCACGGAGACACATCAGCTGTCGATGCACTTTGGAAGGCTGCAGCCGATAAGGGAGTAGACATTATTCTTACCGGACATGACCATGGTTATGAAAGATTAAAGCCAATGGATAGATCTGGTGCGTTAAATGCCAATGGAATTCGTTCATTCGTTGTTGGTTCTGGTGGAATGGTAGACTTTTATCCAATTACTACTGGTACAGATCAGGATGTGAGAATACAGAATACAAACGGTATTCTAAAACTTACTCTCCACTCAACTAGCTATGAATGGCAATTTGTTAGAACTTCAGATGGCGTGGTTCTCGATTCCAGCCCTGCTCCTGTAAGTTGTCACTAAATAATAAAACCAAAATTGTGATATCATAATTTTATAAAGTAATTTCAAATACCACTTTATCTAAGTGGTATTTGTTTTTACAGTAAATATTTGTGAAAAAAGGAAAATTTATAACCAAAACAATAATAATAGTTTCAGTCGTTAGTCTCTTAACCGATGTGGCGAGCGAAATGCTTTATCCGGTCATGCCACTTTATTTGCAATCTATTGGCTATGGAATTTTAGCAATTGGACTAATTGAAGGATTTTCCGAAGTCATTGCTGGTATAAATAAAGTTTTCTTTGCTAGACTCTCTGACATTTCTGGCAGAAGAAAATTGTTTATTACGATTGGTTATTCTGTTTCAGCCATCGCCAAGCCAGCCATTGGACTCACAAATTCTATTTGGACAATATTTAGTGCAAAATTCTTAGACAGACTCGGTAAAGGTGTTCGAACCGCGCCCCGTGACGCTTTGCTTGTTTCTGAATCATTGCCAGAAAATAGGGGAAAGGTTTTTGGTTTCCATAGAAGTTTAGACACCCTTGGTGCAATTATTGGTCCACTTTTTGGACTATTGATCCTGATCCTTTATCCAGGAAAGTATAAATTAGTTTTCTTGGTTTCAATTGTGCCAGGTCTTTTGGCTGTCGGGGCGACTTTTCTTTTGCCAAAGGACAAACCAAAAGCAAAAACTGAAAGCCAAGATTCTAGCCCTCTAGAAACAGACAATACAAAAATAGGCAACACAAAAACCAACAACGGAAAAACAATGCCAACTGTAAAAGGGCTTCTGGCTTTTTGGAAGGGAAGTAGTGCGTCTTACAAAAAACTACTGATTGGCTTTACGCTTTTTTCGCTCGTAAATAGTTCAAATATGTTCTTACTTATTCGCTCAAGTGAACTCGGTTTCTCTGACGTTATGATTTTGGTGACATATTTAGTTTTTAACATAGTTAGTGCACCGCTTTCGTATTTGCTCGGCGCATATGCTGACAAAAAAGGCTTTAAGAAAACCTATATCCTGGGTCTATTGGCTTTTGCGATTGTCTATGCAATTTTGGGCTACGGCTTAAATTCAAACGTCTTGCTAATACTTATCTTTGCTCTGTATGGAGTCTTTGGCGCTGTTGAAGATGGAATTGCTAAAGCATGGCTTTCACTCCATGTACCAAGCGAATACAAAGCCACAGGACTTGGTTTGTTTATGATGTGTAGTTCATTTGGCTTTCTTTTTGCCTCGGCGATCACAGCATTACTTTGGCAGAAATTTGGTAGTTCAATTGTCTTAAGTATGATCTCGGTTGCGACTTTGTTAGTTATTTACTACTTTTTCACAATCAGAGAGCCAAATAAACAGAATAACCTTGTTTCATAAGGGTATTTTCCCACCAAAACGTAGTCCTTAGCTTGATTGACAAAACTGCCTTATTTTGCTATAATACTACTAGAATTGTTCATTTAAATAACTACAAAAACCAAAACCCCATATAAAATGAAAAAAACTCTCACTCTTGGATTGGCAATTTTTTGCTTGTTCATTTCCTTCACTTTTGCCCAATGTATAAGTGAAGTTAGTGCCTCGGAGCCATCTGTTCAAAATGGATTATCAACATTTGCGCTTGTTGGTACAAACTCTACGGCCGGAGCCCAAATTTGGGTAGCACACAGGTCTATTGGTCCTTACAGTAACACCCCTTGGTTTGAAGAAACCAGATTCACCATGCCTGTGGAATGCGTAGGATTTATTTATGGCTGGCAAAAAGATACAGCCACAATGAGTAAATACGAAACCCTTTTGTTTCGTGGGTGGATGTTGGACAATGACACTTTGTACCGCACTGGTATAAAGTTTTATAAAAAAAACAGATTACCAGCACATCTTGCGTACATAAGTAGGAATGCAAGAATCGGGAACATAAACCCTGAGTATATTATTAACCCTGAAGTTTTTACAAACTCTGATGGAGTTCTTGATTTCTCAAACATTACCTTTGGCACAGACGGTGATTATGCAGAGGAAGAAATTAAAGAAAATCTTCTCGATGGTATTTGGTTCGGCAATACAAGTAATGGTTTTGTAATTAGAAACCCTTCTCAGTTGCCGATACAGATTTCAGTGTCTGATCTTACTGGTAAGATTTTATATCAAATAGAAAGAACTGAAGCTGACCGGTTTCAGTACTCATCTGATGATGTCTTCAAATCAAGTGGTTTGTATATTGTAACCATGTCACATGGTTCCGGTGTAAGATCTGAAAAGCTCGTCATAGTAAAATGATAAGTTTTAAGTTAGTTTAAACGCTTCCCCAAAGGAGGCGTTTTTTAATGCCAAATTTTTCATATCCTATTCCACAGTTATAAGATTTTGTTACTTGTATAAGTGTTATAATTATTTTGTACAAATTATTACTAATAAAAGTGCCTTATGAAACATAAAAAACATGTTAATACAATTTTGGTCGTCATTATTTTAATCGGAGCTTTTTTAATTATTAGAAGTGCTATTGTTGGACAGCTTCAGGGAAATATCAAAGATGCAGATTATGCCGAAGACGCTCTCCAGGCGGCGTCGGCCCGTTGCACCGCACCATCACTTGCAAGTATTTCGGTTTCCAACATTTCAAATTCTGGCGCAACTGTTTCTTGGATTTCTAGTCAGAGTTCAACTTCAGCAGTTAAACTTGGCCTTGCTAGCAATAACATGAACTGGCTTGTTGAACTGGATGCTCCTGCCTCAACAAATGGCGTCACTTCTCACACTTATCAACTTTCGGGACTTCAGGCTTCTAAAAAATATTACTATCGCGTTAAATCATCAAACGGCACTTGTCAAAAAACAAGTAGTACATATTCATTTACAACGATTGGTTCAACAGGTAGTACAGACATAACAGCACCTACTGTTCCAAGTAATTTGTCTGCGTCAGCAGTTTCTAACACAAACTTTGTTCTAAGCTGGAATGCGTCAACAGATCCTCTTATTTCTGGTTATGCATCAGGAATAAAAAATTATGAAGTTTATGGTCCAGCAGGAGCATGTAACTCAGTTCACTATAATGGACTTCCGAGCGCTGGTTTCTGTGGTTTTGTAAATAATACAAATGCAAGCTCGTATTCAATGAATATTTCTGGCCTAAGTCCAAGCACAACATATTCTGGTACGGGTACAAACTCAGGCTTTGTTGTTATGGCCTTTGATAATGCCGGGAACTATTCTTCTCCAACCGCATCTAGGCTTACTGTTACAACTACTGCAGTAGCTACCGTCGATGTCTGCCCAAATATTGCTGGTAACCAAGCAACAGTTCCAGCGGGATATATAATTGACGCAAGCGGAAACTGTGTTCTCTTAGACACACAAGCGCCTACAGTTCCATCAGGATTAAGTTCTCCGACTAAAACATCAAACTCAGTATCGCTATCTTGGAATGCCTCAACTGACAATGTCGGTGTAATTGGTTACCGAGTTTATATGAACGGCAATCTAAATGGTAGTCCAAGTGGTACTTCATATACAGCAACCGGACTAAATCCAGCTACAACATATTCATTTAACGTTCGCGCATTTGACCTTGCTGGTAATCTTTCTTCAGCTTCGTCTTCAATAAGTGTTACAACAGATTCAGTCACTACTGTTGATCTTTTGCCTCCAACAACTCCAACTGGTGTTTCTCACTCAAACACAACTTCAAGTAGTATTTTATTAACTTGGTATAACTCTAATGATGACACACTTGCGCCGAGTCAGATTACTTATGATGTTTACGGACCAACAGGTGCTTGTAATGCCAGTGCTGGAGGCGGTCCAATTGCTGGATACTGCGGACAAGTAATTGGAAACTCATCAATGCAAATTACCGGGCTAACTCCAAGCACTCAATACAATCAAGCAAGTGGTGTGCGCAGTGGTTTCATTGTTCAAGCTCACGATAACGCGGGACACTATTCTAATCCAACATCAACCTATACTTCAGTCACTACACCAAGTGCACCGCTTGGCACAACTACAATCTCAAACATTCAAGTCTCAGCAATTACTGCAAACTCAGCAACAATAACTTGGACAACAAGTAATCCAGCAACAGGAAGAGTTGATTATGGTGTTCCTTCAAACTATGGAAATAATTTATCAAACTCTACAATGAGTACGAGTCATTTTTTTGCACTTGCTTCACTTGCCCCGCTTACAACATATAATTTTAAAGTTTCGTCTGTTGATGGAAGTAGTGTAAATGTTCAATCAGGTAACTTAACATTTAATACACCAGATGCAATTACAACTTCCTGTGGCTCGGTTCCACTTAAAGATCAAAGACAAATGTGGATTTGGCATGATGTTATTGCAATGATTACAGCAGGTTCATCTGATCAAAACCAACTTTTTGATTATATTGACGCCAAGAATATAGATATGATCTATATTAGTATGCCTACTTCTGATATAAACAATAATCACACAAAACTTAAAGCATTTCTTGATACTGCTTGGAATGATCACTGTACTCTTGTCCAGTTTCTAGATGGAAATGAGTCTTGGATCACGCCAAACTTTTCAAGCGCTGTTGCTTGGGCTACTGCTGCCAAAAATTTTGACCTGAGTGTAACTGCAGGACACGTCCATCCTTATGGATTAAATGTTGACGTAGAGCCATACTCTGCTTTGGGTACATCTACGGGCCGTACAAATTATATAAATATGTTTACCGCCATGAAAAACGCTGTAGCAGGAACGAATCTTAAAATAATTGCAGTCATACCAAGATGGTATGACACGACACACGGCACAGCTTTTTTGCAGAGTGTAATAAATGCATCAGATGAATTAGCAATCATGAACTATGTTACAAATTACCCAGCTTTTTATAATGACGCTGCAACAGAACTTGCAATGTCTCAAGCTTCAGGTAAGAAAATTGTTCTTGGCGCAGAAACTGTTGACCTCCGTCAGTGGGGTGGAGTCAATGGACCAACTAGTTTTTGGCAAAATACATGCGCAAATCTAAATACAATGTTAAACGATTCTTATAATTCAGTAATTGCTGCTGCTCCGACCTCGTTTGCCGGATATGCCATACATGACTATTACCAGCAAAATGGTAGTGGTTGGAGAAATCTTTGCCCTTAGTTCTAATACTTAAATACGCACCTAGTAAAAGCCCTCAATTGCCGTGCAATACGAGGGCTTTTACTATTATTTTGCATACAATCCATACGCTTGACACAGGACTTGAAAAGACTATAATAGACCTAACTAACGCATTTCTGCGTTTTTATTTTCGTTGACATCTGAATATGGTGAAATAATTAAATGTTTTACGCAAGTCTATAGAAATGTAGAAAAAACAAAAACCGGGGCAAAGTGACTTTTTATATTTTGAGCTATATAAGATATGTTGTTTTGTTCCGTTCAATTTATAGTAGAGTTTGATCCTAGCTCAGGATGAACGCTGGCGGCGTGGTTAAGGCATGCAAGTCGAACGGACCTCTTTTTTCCAGAGAATGAGATTACATCAAGTTCAAAGGTCGTTAGAGGTTAGTGGCGAACGAGGTAGTAACACGTGGGTACGTCCCCTAAAGTCGTGAACAACTCCGCGAAAGCGGAGCTAATACACGATGGTCCCGAAAGGGTAAAGTTTTAACGCTTTAGGAACGGCCTGCGGA
>JAGOPQ010000005.1 GCA_017991915.1 Minisyncoccota bacterium
GATCTATACACACCACAGTGTTTACTGGATCAGGTGGTATTGCGGAAATCCAAATTAGAACGAGAGAAATGCATGCCGAAGCAGCTTACGGTGTGGCCGCCCACTTTGCCTATAAAGAAAAAGCTCATAAAAAAGCCAAAGAAGATACTAAATCTAAATTTGAATGGATAGATGAACTAAAAGACCTGCAACATGTTTTAAATGAACCAAAAAAATTCTTGGAACATTTAAAAATGGATTTCTTTAATGATCGTATCTTTTTGTTTACACCAAAGGGAGATGTCGTAGATTTGCCGGAGGATTCTACACCGATTGATTTCGCTTATTCCATTCACTCAGACATAGGCAACCACATCAGTGGAGCCAAAGTAAACGGCAAAATGTCTCAAATCTTCACCAAGTTAAAGAATGGCGACATCGTAGAAATAATCAAAAAAGATTCTGCAAACCCATCCAGTAAATGGTTGGAATATGTGAAGACATCAATCGCCAAAAAACATATCAAGGCTTACCTTGAAAAGAATAGTCTACTATCTAGATTGAAATCCTTCGGCCGTAGCTAGACGCTAAAATTGGAGATATTGTAAAGTCCTTCCTCTTCTTCGTTCTTTTGGATTTCTTCCTTGGTTCTGTCATCTAGCACTTCTTCAACGATATCCGTTGATTCAGTCGGAGCATTTTGCGCAATATAATTTTCCATCATTTCATCTGGCTTTTTTTCCGCATTACCTTTTTGAATTAAATTTAAAATTTCACGCAAATCATCTGTAGAGAAATAATCAATCTTGATTTGTCCACCGAGTTCTTTCCGATCAATGTGTACTCTGGTGCCAAGTTTTTCTTGGAATTCTTCTTCAAGCTCCACTATTTCTGGGTCAGGCATAAACTCCTTCTTGCGAACACGATCAAAAGCAATTTTGCGAGCCAATCTTTCAGCTTCACGAACTGTGATTTTCTTATATATAATTTCTTTAAACAAAACCATCTGCTCTTCGGGATAATCTGCGAGCATCAAAATAGGTCTGGTGTGTCCTTCGGTTATTTTGCCTTCACTTAAGGCATTTAGAACTTCTTCAGGTAAAGCCAGGATGCGTAAAGTATTGGATACGTATTCCCTACTTCGTCCAACTTTTTTGGCTACTTCGGCATGGGTGAATTTGAATTCACTAGTAAGTCTAAAAAATGCTCGAGCTCGGTCTACAGCATTCAAATCTTCACGTTGCAAGTTCTCAATGATGGCAAGCTCTAGCTTCATCATTGAAGTATCGCCCACGCGAATGATGACAGGTACTTGAGATACTCCGGCTAGCTTGGCTGCGCGCAAACGACGCTCACCAGCTATCAATTCATACTCGGTGGTTAGTCCGCCTTCTTCTTTTTCAACCTCCATTCTAGAGACTGTAAGTGGTTGGAGAACTCCGTATTGTTTTATGGACTGAGAAAGATCTTGAAGTCGTGCTTCATCGAATTCCCGTCTTGGTTGGTATGGGTTTGGTTTAATCTTGTCTGTATCAATCCAGAAGATTGAGTTGGAATATAGTGTGGACATGCGAGTATTTTAGCACACTTTATAAAAAGTATAGAATTGATTTTATATCATTTTTTGTGTAGAATCTGTGGACTGACTGCTGTGCCCAGGTGGATGAAAATCAAACTGCTTTGGTTTTCATCCGAAGGAGGCCGACACCTGGGCGGCGGTCCGATAGGACGACAAATGCGAAGCATATTTGTCGAGTCGCCCAGGTGGCGGAATTGGTAGACGCGATAGACTCAAAATCTATTGATGGCAACATCATGAGAGTTCGATTCTCTCCCTGGGCACATGTTTAACATGAAAAAATCAAACGGAAATAATAATAACTTTGAGATAGAAGGTGGAAGAAAACTTTCTGGCTCAATCACCACCAACACTTCTAAAAATGGATCTGTTGGTCTTCTGTGTGCTTCACTTTTAAACAAAGGTAAGACAACCTTGCACGGAATTTCTAGAATAGAAGAAGTGTACAGAGTCATGGAGGTCATGGAAAGTATCGGCGTAAAGCTAAAGTGGACTGGTCCACAAACCTTGGAGATAACTCCCCCAGCCGAATTTAAAATGGAAACTCTAGACAAAGAAGGTGCTATAAAAACCAGAAGTATCATCATGTTCGCTGGTCCACTTATACACCACTTAAAATCTTTCTCTTTACCACACGCCCAAGGATGCAAGCTAGGCAAGCGAACCGTCAGCGCTCATATATATGGATTGGAAGAGATGGGTATCAGAGTAAAAGTAACCAATCAAAATTACGAAATCAGCCACAAGAAAATGCGCCCAACTGAACTCGTCATGTATGAATCCGGCGACACAGCTTGTGAGAACTTGTTGACTGCGGCTGCCTTAATCCCAGGCAAAACAACAATCAAATTTGCTACTTCAAACTACATGGTCCAAGAAGTTTGCTTCTTTTTGGAAAAATTGGGCGTCAAGGTGGATGGTATCGGCTCGAACACCATCTCAGTGCACGGAATAAATGAGATCAACCAAGACGTAGAGTATTGGAACAGTGAAGATCCGATAGAATCCATGATGTGGATCACCGCAGCCATAGTGACTGATTCCAAACTAGAAATAAAAAAATGCCCGATAGATTTTCTTGAACTTGAACTTTATAAATTAGAGAAAATGGGGCTGAAGTATAAAGTTTCCAAAACTTATAAATCAAAAAATGGACGCACAGATCTAGCTGACTTGGTCATAATGCCATCCAAGCTAAAAGCCCTAGAAGATAAAATAGAAGCTAGACCTTACCCAGGTATAAACATAGACAACTTACCTTTCTTTGGACTAATCGCGGCTTGTGCCCAGGGTCAGACATTGATCCACGACTGGGTCTACGAAAACCGCGCTATATACCTGACCGAATTGAACCGCCTAGGTGGCACTGTACTACTTGCCGACCCACACAGAGTTTTCGTACAAGGACCGACAGAATGGAAGCCCGCGCAAGTGGTATGCCCCCCAGCACTAAGGCCTTCTGTGGTCATCATGCTGGCGATGCTAGCAGCCAATGGTAAATCTGTTCTTAGAAATGTCTACATGATAAATCGTGGCTATGAAACTATTGTGAAGAGATTCAACAGTATCGGTGCCAAGATAAAAGAAACTTCAAACTAGTGATGCAAAAAGTTATTGTCATATTGGGCCAAACCGCGACAGGTAAAAGTGCACTCGCGGTGAAGATAGCCAAACTCATAAATGGTGAGGTAATTTCTGCCGACTCTAGACAAGTATATAAAGGTCTAGATGTTGGTACTGGAAAAATAACCAAAAAAGAAATGAAAGGTATCCCTCATCACCTCCTCGACGTGGCTGAACCTAAAAAGAAATTTACAGTTGCTTTATATAAAAAATTAGCTGATAAGACAATAAGGGAAATACTGGGTCGTGGTAAAACACCGATCATATGTGGTGGTACTGGATTTTATCTAGATGCGGTGACTAGTGGCGTCGTTCTACCTGAAGTACCACCAAACCCCAAACTACGTAAAATTTTAGAGAAGAAATCTATAGAAGAACTTTTTAAAATACTAAAGAAACTAGATTCAAATAGAGCGAAAAATATTGATGCGAAAAATAAAGTTCGCCTGGTCAGAGCGATAGAGATTGCCAAACATTTGGGCAAGGTGCCACCCATCAAACAAGAAAAACCAAAATATCATTTTATAAAAATTGGTTTAAACTTGCCTATAAATAAACTAGAGAAGAAGGTGAAGCTACGAGTGGGGCAAATGTTTAAAGCTGGTTTATTGAAAGAAATCAAAAAACTCAAAACTGATGGTATTTCCGACAAAAGATTGAAGGAGTTTGGTTTTGAGTACTTCAACCCCACTAAAGATGGGGTAATCATAGACACAATCAAGTACGCGAAAAGACAAATGACTTGGTTTAAAAGAGATGAAAATGTAAAGTGGTTTACCCCGGATGAATACTCAAAAATCAAAAAATACGTAATTGACTCAATGGGAAATAAATGATATAAGGCTTGTAGAGCAATACCCTTTCGGGAAACCTGTTCGTCACACCACTGGGGAGGTTTACACATGTCTGCAAATGCCTTTAACTTCCTCATCATTCCCGCTCAATCTGGGCGAGTGGATTTTCGAGGGTTCTTCCCCTGGGCTGAGATCTGCAATATCAGCCATACGTTCGAGATGTTCATGAAGGACCTTGGACACAACTACCAAGCCCCCGAATTCGTGGCCAAGATGTTCCACTCAGAAGGAGACGAGACTGCTGGGTTCTGGTGCAAGTTCACTCTTGCCTTCAACTCCCCCTTTGAGCCGAACAAGATCTGTGCGATTCTGAATTACCTGGGAAGTGAAGATGGTTCTCGGGTGCTCGATGTGCCGGAAGGACAGACTGAGATCAACATCATTCTCGGTTACACCATGGAGGATGGTGGAGGAGCGTACGTGCTGTACCTTACCCTCAAGCTAAGGACGAACAACGTCAAGGAAATACACCTCGATGCCAAGTCTTTGTCAGGAGAAGGCAAGCTGTGGTCAATCCACAGACCACACGTCTGCTTATATCCGTTCGACTGAAGACGTCCCGACACCGCCGGGGAAAACCGGCGGTCAGTATAATCGAAAAATAGTAAATCGGACATATGTCCACACGAACCCTAACGGATTTATCTGGTTGGGGTAAAATTGTGTCTTTTTATTTATTTCTATTGTGTTTAACTACTTCAAAAATGGCTGGCAACACAGAGAGGAAAACAACTACTAGTATAACTATAGGCATATAATTCTGAATCCAAGGGAAACTCCTACCCAAGAAATAACCAGACAGGGTTACGATAAATGACCACAGCAAGGAACCAGCCAAGCTATATCTTAAAAAATCTAAATATTTCATACGAGCTACTCCAGCAATTATAGGCGTAAATGTACGTACGATGGGCACAAAGCGTGACAGCATTATGGCCGATTTACCATGCTTCTCAAAGAAATTGTGGGCTTTATTTAAATAGGCATCCTTCAGTAAAAATCTAAAGAAAGAGACACGTTTTAGGTGAGTTAAGTTTTCTCCAATGAAAAAACCAAAAATCCCACCAAAAAAAGTACTTACGAAAATAAGTGGTATTACGAAATGTATTTTTAGTAAACCACTAGCGGCGAGTAGGCCTGTAGTGAATAGTAAACTATCGCCCGGTAGGGCAAAAAATACACCGGACTCTAAAAAAACAATAATGAAAATGCCCCAATATCCGTATTGAGTGATGAGATAGGTTATGTCAAAAAGATTGTGCATCGTGGCGGGCTTTCAGAGTGGATTTCCGAACTAATAAAAGACCACTCTTTGATTAAAATAAGTTTTAGCGACCATAATAATATAGCACATATCAGTTTTGGATTTTAGTCTAGGGAATTTGAATCTTTAAAACAAAGAATGTTTTCGTATATATTGGGAAATTCCAAATTTGTTGTTGCTCGTGGCTGAATATATCCTGTCATGCAAGCAAATAATTTTCCATCTTTTTTGGAACCAGAAACATGAAACTTCATGTAATGAGCCCCGTCTTTCAAACGAGCAACGTATGCCTTACCTACTTCTATGGAAATCTTCTTTTGATATCCTGATATTGGTGCTTCTAATAAATTTTGCATATCATAATATTCCGCCCTTAAATCATTTTTTGTACTGTCTTTGCTTATTTCTTGAACCCCACCTTGTCCCAAAAATTCTATTTCGAGAATAGTGCGCCCTAAAATATTAGCTTCCTTTGCTTCATTATCAATAACATTAAAAGTAAAGTCGTAATCTTTTCCAACTTTTATATCATTTGGGTCAAGATTATATAAAAATGGTGACACGTCCATATTTGGTTTTTCTAACACAAAAACCCTAGTGAATTGAATAAATTCTTGAGGATTTTTAATTTTATTTAACTTAATTATTTTTAAACCCAGAAAAGCTGGTAAACTTGTTATTTCATTAACACCATTGGTATGGTAGCCATTTTTACTTACTGTTATTTGACAGGGGAAAAAAACTCCAACGGAAAAAGTTATCCCTAAAAAAGTATTATGATTAGCCTTGTTTAGACATCCATTCCATCCATAAGATGCATACTTTACATTGGCGCCATTAATTGGCAGAAAAGTTTCGCCGTCAACAACCACAGTGGGTCGTAAAAAGAATGTAACTAAAAGTATTGATAGAATCGAAATAAAAATTTCCCCCATCTTCCTATGTTTACTTTTTGGTTCAATGTCGGGAATAGAAACATTAGAAGTATTTAAAATTTTTGTTTGCTCAATTTCTGGTAGTGAGGAAAGTCCCATAAAAAAAATTATACCATATTAATTACTATACGGTATTCAGTTTTGAATTTTTCTCCCCTTAAAATACCAATAACCATACAGTCCGAGGATTAAAGCAATATTTGGAATAAACATCATTGGCTGACCCCAAGATATGCCGTCAACTGAAAAGTCTGAAATCGGCCACAAAAAAGGTGTTGGAAAAAAAGCAGCGTCATGGGTGGGTATATCAACTAAAATATGAAGTGGCCAAGCCAAAGCAAGCTTAGCAAAGTGCTTATAACCCAAAAACCAGAGAACTGTAAGAAAAACACTAAATACAACAAGACTATGCGAAAAATTATAGATACTGAAAACATATACTGGAATCGTCTCTATGTTTGGTTGTCCTAATCCGTCATTAGAGACCAAGCTCATTATGAAAAATGCACCGAAAGCTAAGAGATCAGGTGTAATGCCAAATAAAAAAGCCGTAATATAATCACGCTTGCTAAGGCGACCAAATGCTACCCCACCATATAGACCATGGGAAAAAATGTCCATGCGGGCGATGAGAGAATCGAACTCCCGACATCGGTTTTGGAGACCGAAGTTATGCCACTTAACTAATCGCCCTTAATTTACATGCTATTTCTAACTAAAAAACGACCTTATGGCCGTCCTTAGTATACCAGAAATATAGAGAAAATCTATTTTTTAGTCTCTTTATGCTTGGTCTTCTTTTTACACCATTTGCAGAATTTATTGAGCTCGATCTTTTTAACGACGAGTTTCTTGTTCTTGCTGGACCAATAGTTGATGCGCTTGCAAGTTCCGCAGCTAAGTTTTATAAGTCTATCTTGTGACATGGGTAGATAATAATACAAAAAGCCCTAAAAAGCAAATACCTAGGGTATTAAGGCTTGTCCTGCCTCGACCTTTATTTTTAGTAGTTTCGAAGCTACGCGTCTGAACTTTTCTGGGTCCCCAGTAGTCACAAAAGACAGGCTCCCTTTCTTGTCTTGGTTATTTTTAAACTTGTTCCTTACAAGTAGGGCATTCGTGCGCTTGGCTATAGCTTTGCCACTATCTATGAGCTTGAGGTTTGGTCCCGCCATCTTGGCTATTACTTTTTTCAGAAATGGGTAATGGGTGCAACCAAGTACGAGCCTATCAGCCTTAGAAGCTTTTATCTCTCTAAGATATTTCTTAAGTAACTTATCAACTTCCGAATTCCCCATTTCTCCTTGCTCTACGGTGTCTTCTAAATTCTTACACCCAACATTAAAAACTTTTACTCCCTTACAATTATCTCTGATTAAGTTCCTAACCACTTCACTTTTTGAAGTTGATGGTGTGGACATTACTCCGATTACTCCAGTTTTTGTAGTTTCAGCTGCTGGTTTTATGGCTGGCACAGTGCCGACAATCGGGAAAGCATATCGGTTACGAATCTCATTTATGGCCCCACAAGTGGCAGTATTGCAGGCAATTACCATCATCTTTATATTGTGATTTTTTACAAAATAATTTGTGATTCTAAGTCCTCTTTGCACAAGTTCTTTTTTGGTTTTTTCACCATAAGGAACATATTTTTGATCTGCTAGGAAGATAAAATTTTCCTCGGGCAACAATCTTCTCAGTTCGATTAAAATCGAGAGACCACCCACTCCAGAATCAAACACTCCTATAGGTTGTGAATTATTAAAACTTTTTCGCATTTACTTTACAGAAGTTTTTAACTTTTTTTCTTTGTTGAATCTTTCTATGGCCAAGTCTATCAGCCTATCCATGAGCTTGCTTTGAGGAATTCCACTAGCTTCCCAGAGCTTTGGGTACATGCTGATATTGGTAAAACCCGGAATGGTATTTATCTCATTGACTAGGACTTCCCCATTCTTTTTTAGGAAAAAATCCACTCGTCCCAAGCCTTCACAATTCAAAACTTGGAAAACTTGGATAGCCATTGCTTGGATTTTCTTTCTAGTTTTTAAATCCATCTTGGCTGGAATTTCTACCACTGAACCTTGGTCTATGTACTTCGCGTCGTAAGAATAAAATTCTTGATTGGCTTTAATTTCTCCTGGAATGGAGGCGATAGGTACATCATTGCCCAAGACAGCGCATTCTATTTCCCTACCAAGAATATTTTCTTCGACGATTATCTTTGTGTCGTATTGAAAAGCATTGGAGATAGCTTTTTTGAATTCTTTTTCATTTTTCGCCTTACTAACACCAACCGAAGAACCCATATTCGCTGGTTTTATAAACACCGGCAAACTCAAGGTCTGTACCACTTTTTTAAAGTTTATTTTCTCCCCATTTTTAAATGTCAAAAACTTACCGAGCGGAATTCCTGCGTCTCGAAAAAGTCTTTTCATCACGTCCTTGTCCATGCCCACCGCCGAACCGAGCACTCCCGAACCAACAAATGGTACGCCAGAGAGCTTGAGTAAACCCTGCATACTACCGTCTTCACCAAAAGGGCCGTGAAGTACCGGAAAAATTACATCAACTTGAGTGACAAGCTTGAAATCAAATTTACCATCCTTGCTGATTTTAATCGGCACCACATTGTACTTCTTCTTATCTAGAGCTTTAATGACATTTTCTGCAGAGGATAGAGACACTTCATGTTCGGCTGATTTTCCGCCAAACAAAACTCCGATTTTTAATTTCTTTGTTGCCATTTTTAGAGTGTAGCACTTTTAATATCTTTCGGCACATTGGTCAAATTTACACAGGCATCTTTGGTTATGAGTACCATATCCTCAATACGAACACCACCCAATCCAGGCAGATATATACCCGGCTCTACGGTCATGACACAACCAACAGGCAGAACGTCCCCACTTTTTGGTTTGAAATTTGGCCACTCATGGATGACAGTACCCACACCATGACCCAATCCATGTTTAAAATTATTCTTAAATTTTTTAGCTAAAAAATTACGAGCCACACTATCTACAACCCCAGCTTTTCTTTCTTTGGAATACAATTTATCTATTGCTCGCTGTTGAGCTTCTAAAACCGCCTCGTACACTTTCTTTTGCTTTGGGGTTGGCTCGCCCCAGAAATAAGTACGAGTCATGTCAGAACAATAGTGATTTATCGTGCAACCAAAATCAAACATGATAATATCACCTTGCTTCAACTTGCTCTTGCTGGGTTCGTGGTGAATGTTGGCCGTGTTTTTACCAAAAGAGACAATAGGTGAGAATGAAAGCACAGGTGCTCCATACTTCACGAATGATTTCTTTATAAAGTCAGCAATTTCAATTTCGCTAACACCGGTTTTAAGTTTTTTTAAAGTGTCCCTTAGAACATCTTCACTGATTCTCTGAGCTCGAATTATATTTGCGATTTCTTCCTTGGTCTTTACTGCACGAATCTCATGAATCAACTTTATTGTTTTCATAACTCTAGAGAAGTTTCGCAATATCGTGATAGGTAACTAAAATCATCAGAATAATTAGAGCAGCAAAACCCATCAAGTTCGCCGTATTTACGACTTTTGGATTCATCCGTGAGCCTTTAATTTTTTCAATCAAAAGAAAGAAAAGTCTACCTCCATCTAGAGCCGGTAATGGTAATAAATTGATTATTGCCAAATTCATAGATATCAAGCCTGCAAATGATAACAAATAGGCGAATCCGAATCTATAAGCCTCACCCACTATTGATACCATTCCAACGGGTCCAGTCACGGATGCGAAGCTACCTGTGCCCTGTATACCCTGTTTTATAAGCGTATAAAGCCCCACAACGGTTCCTTGGGCCACAGACCAGTTCAACTTCATTCCTTCTACTAGGGCCCCAAAAAGGGGCAATTTGGACGTACCTATCTGATCCATGGATATACCTATTGAGGGTTGTCCATCACGATCCATGGGGGTGATTTGAGCGACCTCTATTTCACTATTTTTTCCACGTAGATAACCTATTTCAATTTCGTGTCCACCATGAGCAAGAACAAAAGATTTCAGACTTTCAGGCGTAACGTCTACCCCCTCTTTAATTTCAACTTTCTTACTATCTACATACCTAAGTGAGACGATTTTATCACCAGAAGAAAGTCCAGCTTTTTCGGCGGGTGAATCCGCCAACACAGATACGACTACGAGGTGAACATCAGACAGGGTGTGTCCTTTGGCTTCACTACCTACTGAAGTAGGTAGTCCGGACATAAATCCAAAAGAGAACAACAACCAAGCCAACATAAAGTTGGCAAATACTCCAGCAAATAGTACAACCGCTTGTTTCCATTTTGCTTTATGCACAAAACTTCGTTCCTTGTCGGGACCATTTGTGTTTTCATCGTCAGGATTTTCACCAAAGATTTTAACGAACCCACCAAATGGTAAAGCATTGAAGGTGTATTCAGTCTCCCCTTTTTTAATTCCGAAAAGTTTAGGTGGAAAACCAAAACCGAATTCATCCACACGGATACCAAACTTTTTGGCACTATAAAAATGACCAAACTCGTGGACAATAACCAAAACCAAAAGAATTACGATGAAAATAATTATATTCATATAGTTTTATCCCATTACTTCTTTTTCTTTTTTAGAAAAGATGTTTTCAAGATTTTGATTAGCTTCGTCAATAATTTTTTGCAATTCATCTTTGGCGCGGAATTTCTCATCTTCAGTCAATCCACCCTCTTCTTCTTTGGCTTGGACATCTTCCCAAACACGTTCTCGTTCTCGGCGAACAGTAATTCTGGCCTCCTCTAATTTCTCTTTTAAGACTTTGACCAAAGTACCTCGGTTTTCTGTTGTCAGTTGTGGAAAAATAACTCTGATACCTGCATCATCTGTGGCCACAGAAAGACCTAAATTGGCAGCCATTATGGCCTTTTCTATGTCTTTGACTTGAGATTTGTCCCAAGGAGCGATACGCAAGGTCTTTGGATCTTCTATGTTTACAGCAGCCACATTCTTGAGTGGAACTCGAGAGCCATATGACTCAACATTTATGCTATCTAATATCATTGGTGAAGCTCTACCAATGTTTAACTGACTATATTCCTTGGCTAAAAATTCTTCTGCTTTTTTAAGCCCAACTTTAAAATTTGAAAAATTGTATTGCATCCCGTACGAAATTAAATTATTTTTTATAAATTGACCTATCCCCTATATAAAATCAGTTTAGCATGATTTCGTACGGGATTGCATGTATTTATTGTAGCACAGGAATTAGTAATGCCACAGATTCCATCAAACTCTTGGTGGAAGACCCTGGCATGCGTAAAAACTCTCGAACTTTGAAAATTTGTTTAAAGCAATCCACGGGAACCTTTTCAATTTTATTTTCCAAAACAACTTCAATTGAATTCAAAAATTTCAGAGCTTTGGTGCGAGTAGAGTCTAGGGACATGGTGATGTCTTCGTCTTCTTCCTCTACTTCCGTAAGTAGTGTTTTTATGAATTCTATTCTATCTCGAGGAGACATGGCAATAAATTTCTTGGCTTCAATGGTGGCGGTCTCTGTACTGTGCCTAATGAGATAAAATCTAGAAATGAGTGTCTGTAACAGAATGTCCGTACTTGGAACTATTATAAAAAAGTGAGTATTCTCTCTCGGCTCTTCAAACATTTTTAGCATGGTGTTTTGGGCTTCCAGTAAAAAGCTGTTTGCAGAAATTATGAATATTCTTTTGCCAGCATTAGTAAAACTCATCTCACTACTCAATGATTTGAGATTTCGCGCATCATCTATCTTGAATGAATCTGTGGAGATATGATAAAAATCTGGATTACCCACTACTGATACGCCGATACTTTCTAGAAAAGATAAGATCTCAGGCACGACATCGCCACGCACTCCTTCAATGAGGTACGCGTGATGTAGGTTGTCTTTATTTAAGTGCTCAGATATTTTCATCTTCTATTTTTTGGACAAGACAGTTTTCTTGTAGACATCTAGGTGTTCGAGCGCTATGCCTGTACCTTTGGCCACACAAAAAAGAGGATCTTCAGCCACAGCTGCCTTCACTCCTGTCTTTCTGAAAACTAAATCAGCTAGGTTTCGCAATTGAGATGAACCACCAGTCATAATGATACCGTAATCAATGATGTCGGAAGCCAACTCTGGTGGAGTTTCTTGGAGCACATCTTTGATGGCTTTGATAATTTGTTTGAGTTCAGGATCAATGGCTTTAACTATCTCATTTGTAGAAACTTGGGCAGAACGTGGAAGACCTTGGATAAAATCTCTACCTTTTATGGTGACTCGGAGCTCTTCTTCGAGTGGAACAGCGGCGCCGATTTTTATTTTTACTTCTTCGGCTGTTCTGTCACCTATGGCTAGATTAAAAGTTTTTCGAATGTATTCTGCTATGGCGTGGTCAATTTTATTTCCAGCCCATTTTACAGAAGTAGAAGCTACGATACCACCGAGAGATATCACTGCTACATCAGTAGTACCACCTCCGATATCTACCACCATATATCCCTTGGATTCATAAATTGGAATTCCTGCTCCAATAGCAGCCAAGATAGGTTCTTTGACCACGTAAGCATTCTTTGCACCCGCACGAATGGCAGCCTCTACCACTGCTCGGCGTTCAGTAGATGTCACCCCCGCTGGCACAGAAACCATGACATCAGGTTTAAAAATATTAAATTTACCCAAGGCTTTGTTTATAAAATATCGAAGCATGGCTTCGGTGACTCGGTAGTCGGCAATCACCCCATCCTTCATCGGTAGATAAGTGATGATATTGTCTGGAGTCTTACCTATCATGTCTTTGGCCTCAAAACCGATAGCCAAAATCTTGTTGTCCTGCTCTGAAACCGCCACAACAGAAGGCTCATTTAGGACTATTCCCTTACCCGGTAAAAACACTAAAGTATTGGCTGTTCCTAGGTCTATTCCGAGTTTTTTGGAAAACATTCTCATACAAAGCAATATATCACATTCATGCTAAAATGGAAGAATGGAGTTAGAAAACGACGAGCATTTAAAAAACCCATTTGCTGGATATTTATTAAACCTGCAAAAAGAAAAAAAGAAAGTTAATCCTGTGCACGAAATTGTGAACTGTTATTACAGAATCAATGGGTGGGAGAAAATGCCCAAAGATTTTTATACTGGACGACACGCCTACAACAAGCTGGCTCGTGAGGCAAAAATGTTATACCAAGCTTGTGACGAAGTTTTAGATGATTGTATTTGGGCGCTCGATAAAATGAAATATCTCGCAGAGCGCGGTGGCTTTGATTGGTCAATCATTACTTGCTTGAAACACAAGCTGTACTAATACGTATATGTATACGTATGCACCAAAAAATGATTTATATCGTATAATATATATGTAGATGAAAAAAATAATTTTATCTGTAGCCACAATTGTCTTGTTTGGCCTTTATTCTCTATTTATCAGATCGGGAGATATTTCGGCGCAACTTTCAAAATTAAATCCTGTCCCAGATAACTCAGTAGAGATGACAACATCTGGTTCTGGAAAAGTTACTAAAAGCAGTAATTGTGTTTATATTCCATACGAGGATGATGAATCATCTGAGGATGAAAAAGATGACGAGGACGGTGAGATAAAACTTAAAAAAGGATATTACAAATGCACAACCATAACCGTAGCTGAACCGACAACACCAACTCCTGCACCCAAGCCGACTCCAACAACTCCCACACCCGTAGCCATAAACCCAAAACCAACTACTCCGAAACCAGTAACCCCGACCCCTCCAGTAATAATTCCACCACCTGCGACGAAACCACAAAATACTAAATGGAAGGATGGTACGTATATCGGCAACTCCATAGATGCTTATTATGGACAAGTGCAAGTATCGGTGACCACTTCTGGTGACCAAATAACCGCCATCACTTTCCTTGATTATCCTCAAGATCGCAGAACCTCATTACAAAAGAGTAATTATGCTATGCCAATACTCAAGAAAGAAGCGATTTCAGCTCAAAGCGCAAAGGTAGATTCTGTATCTGGTGTCACCTATACAAGTAAAGCTTTCGTGGATTCATTATCATCTGCTTTGACTCAAGCGAAAATCTAACATGAAAGAAACAAAACTCATCATGGGTATGCCGGTAACAGTGGAGATAGTAGATCCACAAACTGGAGAGGATTCACTTGCTTTAGTGTTTGATTACTTTAAATACGTGGACGAGAAATTTAGTACCTACAAAAGCACAAGTGAGATAACCTTGATAAATGAGGGTAAGATTGAGGAAAAAAATTATAGTGATGATATGCGCGAAATATTTGCGCTTGCTGAAAAAACAAAAAAAGAAACTGATAGTTACTTTGATATAAAAAACAGAGAGAATGTTTATGACCCCTCGGGAATAGTAAAAGGATGGGCCATACACAACGCTGGGAAAATCTTGAAGGACAATGGTTATAAAAATTTCTGTATAGAAGCTGGGGGTGATATTGAAACATTTGGACTAAACGATGAGGGAAAGCCGTGGACTATAGGTATCAGAAACCCATTTCAAACCGAAGAGATAGTGAAGGTGCTTGAAATCACTGACAAAGGAATCGCCACATCTGGAACACACATACGCGGGCAACATATCTATAATCCCAAAAATAAAGCCGAGGTTTTAAATGACGTGGCCAGTTTGACAGTGATCGGCCCAGATATTTATGAAGCAGATAGGTTTGCTACGGCCTGCTTTGCTATGGGCAAAGATGGAATCATGTTTTTGGAAAACCTACCGGGGTTTGAAGGCTACATGATAGACAATACCGGCATGGCCACAATGACAAATGGTTTTAATCAATATCAAAAAAATAATTAAACAATATGCTAAAAATCATAGACAACTTTCTAAATAAAATTACAATGTACCGCTTGGTGCTTTATTTCCTGCTTCTGCTTATTCTGGTGGCGATGATATTCGGATTTCTAGGAATACTCCCTTACAATCCGCTGATGCTTTTAGCCTCCACTCTCGCCATATTGGTGGTTTGTTATGCTGTAAATACTATTTTTGCTTACGTGTTTGATGCGCCGACAAACGTAGAATCCCTATATATCACGGCTTTGATTTTAGCTCTAATCATAACCCCACCTGAGTCCTTTTCTGATATTCAGTATTTGATATTTATCGCTTGGGCAGCGGTATGGGCGATGGCTTCTAAATACATACTAGCCATAGGCAAGAAACACATATTCAATCCGGCTGCATTTGCTGTGGTGCTCACTGCCCTCACTATCAATCAGTCTGCGAGTTGGTGGGTGAGTACTCTCTATATGACTCCATTCATATTGATAGGCGGACTTTTGATTACTAGAAAAATTAAAAGATTTGATTTGGTGCTGACTTTTATTTTCTTTTCCTTGGTGGCAACAAGCATAACCCATGCCAACGTTCCACTCGAACTACCTAGAATAATCTGGAATTCATTTGTCACTTCCCCACTTTTGTTCTTTGCTTTTGTTATGCTGACTGAACCACTAACCACGCCACCAACTAAACACCTAAGAATGGGCTACGGAGCTATAGTAGGAGCTATATTTGATCCTATGGTGCACATCGGTCCTCTGTTCTCTACCCCAGAGCTAGCTCTAGTCTTCGGTAATATATATTCATACATTGTCAGTCCAAAGAAAAAACTAATTTTAAGATTGAAGGAGAAAATTAAAGTTGCCAGAGATACTTATGATTTTTCATTTGAAACTGATGAAGATGAATTTGCTTTTCGACCTGGTCAATATTTTGAGTGGACATTGGCTCATGCACACCCTGATAATCGTGGAAATAGAAGATACTTTACTATTGCTTCTACTCCCGTAGAAGAAGAGATACGCATGGGCGTCAAGTTTTATCCTGAACCAAGTAGTTTCAAGCAGGCTCTATTTAACCTAAAACCAGGGGGAAGAATCGTGGCTTCCCAGCTCTCAGGTGACTTCACGCTACCCCACAATAAAAAGATAAAGCTTTGTTTTATTGCAGGTGGAATAGGCGTGACTCCTTTTGAAAGCATCATCACTCACATGTTGGAACGTAAACAAAAAAGAGATGTGGTTATGTTCTATTCCAACAGAACCATTGATGACATAGCTTATAAAAATACTTTTGATAAAGCAGAGAGCGAACTCGGTGTTCGTACTATTCATGTTCTATCTGAGGAACATGACATTCCATCCGATTGGAGTGGTGAAAAAGGATTCATAAACGAAACTATGATAAAAAATAAAATGCCAGACTACAAAGACAGGATGTATTTCATCTCTGGTCCACATGGCATGGTAGAAGCATTTAAAGATACACTCTCTCAAATGGGTATACCAAAATCACACATAAAAGTGGATTTCTTCCCTGGGTTCGTCTAAGAAACGAGAACTGTAAATTCTCCCTTCTGCTTGATAGGGTTCTTCTCTAAATATTCTAGGAGCTCGGCTGGAGTACCAGCTTTGAATTCTTCGTAAACCTTGGTAAGTTCGCGAGCGATGCAGACTTTTTTGGTTGGGCAAAATTTGATTAGCGACTCAAGGGTTTTTAGAATACGATGCGGAGATTCGTAGAAGACCATGGTGCGCTCTGACTGTGCAATTTCTTTAAATAGTGTTTCCCTGCCCTTCTTGTGTGGTAAAAATCCAAGAAAAGAAAATTCATGGGTTGGCAATCCTGAAGCCGAAAGCGCAGTGATTACAGCTGAAGCACCAGGTATTGGCACCACTTGCACATCATCACCAAACTTCTCTTTTACTAGTGACACTAGCATGGCTCCAGGGTCAGATATTCCTGGAGTACCAGCATCTGACACCAGCGCCAAATCTTTTCCATTTTCTAATAGTTCAAAAATCTTGTCAGTTTTAGCAAGTTTGCTCTGGGCGTGATAGCTCATGGTATCTTTGGTGATACCATATTTATTTAAAATCTTTTTTGTCTCGCGAGTATCTTCACACAAAATCAAATCCACATTCTTCAATGTGTCTAGGGCGCGCATGGTTATGTCACCCATGTTGCCTATTGGCGTCGCTACTATGTAGAGTTTAGACATAAATTATTTTTTATTTTCTATACTTTCTGGTCCTCCACTTATCGGCAATTTTAACACGAGTGAGAGATCTTTCCAGTTCGGCTTCGAAGTGTTCAAAGTCAACGTGATCTTTATTTTCCATTTGTTTGCGAAGTTCTTCGGCTTTTTGTTTAGCTTCTTCAATTTTACCATCACTCAACTCATGCATGTGTTCAGCAAAATCTGCCAATACGGCAACCTCGGTCATACCCTCTTCGTTCTTTTTTACTTCAACGAAACCACCCACCACGGCGAGTGGTATGCATTCTGTATTTACACAACCAACCACATCACCAGATTTTAATCCGATAACTATGGGAATATGGTCTGGAAGAATAGTGATTTCTCCTTCAGTAGTAGGCAAAGAAACTTGGTCTACAAGTTCTTCGAGGACCAATCTCTCAGGGGTAACGATCTTAAGTTTTAGTTGTTTAATACTCATTTTTAAAGCGCACCTTTCATATAAAAGTCTGCCTCTGGTTTGTCGTCATGCTTACCTTCCAATATTTCTTTAAATGAACGAATAGTTTCAGAAAGTGGAACATACTGACCTTTAGCACCAGTGAATTGTTCCGCCACGAAGAATGGCTGAGAAAGGAATTTCTGGATCTTTCTAGCGCGTGCTACGAGCTCCTTGTCGGCTTCACTTAATTCTTCCATTCCAAGAATCGCGATGATGTCTTGCAAGTCTTTGTATCTCTGTAAAACTCTCTGCACTTCACGAGCTACATTGTAGTGATCAGCACCTACGATATTTGGATCAAGAATTGTAGAAGAAGAGTCCAGTGGATCAACTGCAGGGTAAATACCAATTTCAGAAAGTGAACGGTTTAGAGCCACAGTAGAGTCCAAGTGAGCGAATGTTGTCGCTGGGGCTGGATCTGTGAAGTCGTCCGCTGGCACGTATACTGCTTGCACAGAAGTAACAGAACCTTTGTCAGTAGAAGTAATTCTTTCTTGCATCATTCCCATTTCTGTCGAAAGTGTTGGCTGGTAACCCACCGCAGAAGGAATACGTCCTAGAAGTGCGGACACCTCAGAACCTGCTTGAGTGAAGCGGAAAATGTTGTCGATGAATAGAAGCACGTCCTTGCCTTCTTCGTCTCGGAAGTGTTCAGCCATTGTAAGACCAGATAAGGCCACACGTAGACGAGCACCTGGTGGTTCATTCATTTGTCCGAAAACCATGGCCACCTTTGGAAGCACACCTGAATCTTTCATTTCATGCCAAAGATCATTTCCTTCACGAGTTCGCTCACCCACTCCAGCGAATACAGAATATCCACCGTGGTTGGATGCGATGTTGTGGATCAACTCTTGGATGACAACAGTCTTACCCACTCCTGCGCCTCCGAAGAGTCCAACTTTTCCTCCTTTCAAAACCGGACAGATAAGGTCAATAACCTTGATTCCAGTTTCGAGAATTTCAACTTTAGTTGCTTGAGTTACGTATTCGGGTGCCTTGCGATGTATAGGAGATTTTTTAGCTGTGGCAACTTTCTCACCATCATCTATTGCTTCTCCTAGAACATTGAAGATGCGTCCAAGTGTGGCACCGCCTACAGGTACAGAGATCGGTGCTCCAGTGTCCACAACAGTAAGTCCACGAGAAAGTCCATCAGTAGAGTCCATGGCCACAGAGCGCACTAGTCCACCACCTAGGTGCTGTTCTACCTCTAGGACTACCTTTTTATCACCATTCATCACTTCTAGTGCATTGTAGATATCTGGCAAATGGTCTCCGAAATTCACGTCGACGACTGGTCCGATAACTTTTTTAATTGTACCTGTTGATTTGTTCATAATGTTTTAATAATTTAATAATTTCTCTTTGTTTAACTCATCGACGCCATACCGGCGCTGATTTCTGAAATTTCTCTGGTAATGTTCGACTGTCGGGCTTTGTTAAATATCAAGGTTAGGTCATCTATCATTTCTCCGGAGGCTTCTGATGCATTTTTCATGGCTACCATTCGGGACGACTGCTCGGAGGCGTTTGATTCTAGTAACATCTGATAGATTTGCATTCTGGTGATTTTCTCTGCCAGTGATCCGATAAGTAGTTCTATGTCTCCTTCTATTAAATAATCTACTTTCTTTTCTACAACATGTTCTTCTGGTTTTATTTTTTCCAAACTATCTATCAATTCTTTTAGGTCTACTTTGCTGACAGGCAGGACTTGTTTGATGTTGGGTTTTTGAGTTAAAGCTGAAACGAAATCTGTATAGGCCACGTAAACTCTATCATAATTTTCTTTAGTGTACTCATCTACCACTAGCTTGGAAATTGGTAAGATGTCTCGTAGAGAAATATGATCTGGAAGGTCAGTAAAAGAAGCGACAACTTTTTTACCAACACGACGCATAGACACGTCACCTTTTTTGCCGATAGTCACCACATCTATATTTGTAGAATCAGTTTTTAAAAGTGTTAGTGCTTTTTTTACAACCTGAGCGTTATAAGCACCACAAAGTCCACGATTAGAAGTAATCAAAATCAGCAAAGTATTGTTTACTGGTCTTTGTGTAAAAAGTGGATGAGAATTTTCTGCTAGGCTGTCAGCAATAGAAGTCAGAACTTCCCAAGAATATTCAGCATATGGGCGAGTAGCTAAAGTACTAGAGAGCGCACGCTTCATCTTGGAAGCAGCCACTAGCTCCATAGCTTTGGTTATCTTCTTGGTATTTTTGACTGACTTTATTCGACTTTTTATTGCTTTACTATTTGCCATAAACTTTTTAAATTATTTCATGAAACCAGACTTGAAATCTTCAATTACTTTTTTAATTTTCACTTCCCCTTCATCACTCCACATTTTCTTTTCAGAAATTTCTTTGTAGAAATCTTTGGCGTTGGTTTCAGAATAGTCGAACAGTCCTTGTTCGAACTCTTTAATTCTATCTACTGGAACATCGTCCATATAACCCTTGGTTAAGGCATATAGAGTTACCACTTGGTTTTCTGTCTTCACAGGAGCGTATTGAGGTTGTTTTAAGACCTCCACAGCTCTTTTACCGCGTTCTAGTTGACGTTTGGTAGATTCGTCCAAGTCAGAGCCGAATTGAGAGAAAGCTTCAAGTTCGCGATACTGCGCTAAGTCTAACTTTAGTGTTCCTGCAACTTTTTTCATAGCTTTGATTTGCGCAGAACTTCCCACGCGAGAAACTGAGTTTCCGACATTTACCGCTGGACGAATACCCTTATAGAATAAATCTGTCTCCAAGAAAATCTGTCCGTCAGTAATAGAAATAACGTTTGTAGGAATATAAGCAGAGATATCTCCAGCTTGGGTTTCGATAATTGGTAGCGCTGTGATTGAACCACCACCGTATTTTTCATTTCTTCGGCAAGCACGTTCAAGTAATCTAGAGTGCAAGTAGAAAACGTCTCCTGGGTAAGCTTCACGGCCAGGTGGTCGGCGAAGAAGGAGTGAAATTTCACGGTAAGCCACTGCGTGCTTGGAAAGATCATCGTAGATAATCAAAACATCTTTTCCTTGATCCATGAAATATTCAGCAATAGAAATTCCAGCGTAAGGAGCGACATATGAAAGAGCTGCGGATTCAGATGCTCCAGCAGATACGATAACTGTGTAAGCCATAGCACCACCTTCTTCTAGGCGAGCTTGCAGTTTGCGAAGCTTGGAATCTTTTTGACCAATAGATACGTAAACACAAATCATATTTTGACCTTTTTGGTTTAGAATTGTATCTATGGCAATAGCAGTTTTACCAGTCTGACGATCTCCGATGATAAGCTCGCGCTGACCACGGCCGATAGGAATGATGGAGTCGATGGCTTTGATACCTGTAGCCACTGGTTGGTCCACACTTTGTCGAGTAACCACACCAGAAGCTACCCGCTCTACTGGATAAGTTTTATCTGTTTTTATCGCACCCTTGCCGTCTATGGCTACTCCGAGAGCATTTACCACACGGCCAATGATGGCGTCGCCAACTGGTACTTCCAGAATCTTACCAGTAGCCTTTACTTCATCTCCTTCACGGATTTTTGAGAAATCTCCAAGGATGATGACACCCACAGCGTCTTCCTCCAAGTTTAGAGCCACACCAATTTCACCATTTGGAAAGCTGACCATTTCAGAAGATTTTAAATCAGAAAGTCCTGACACTTTCGCAATACCATCAAAAAGCTCGAGCACTTTACCGACTTTTTCAACCTTAGTCTCTGCTAAAAAATTATCTATCTCTTTTCTTAAATTTTCTACAATGTGATTGCTCATATTCAAATTCTTATTGTCTTGCTAAATATTCTTGTAATTGTCCAATTTTATTTTTTATTGTTAAGTCCAGAACTTCGTCATTTATTTCAATTCTCATTCCTCCCAATAAACTGCTGTCCAACTTTTCTTCTAGGATTACCTCTTCGGCTTTATATCTTTTTTTAAAAAAACTCATCAATTCATCTTTGGTCTTATGGCTGAGTTTCTCTGCGCTCGATACTACTGCCACCACAATCCCCTTTTCTTTGTTTATTATTTTTTGAACTAAGTGGAGAATTTCATTACTCTTTGACATCAGTCGGCGATTCGCCAGAAAATGTGTAGCATTCTTTATAGCACTAGATAAATCCGCACCGGTTTTACCCGCTGTAGATAAATATATTGCACGTGCTATATCATTGTTGGCAATCTTGCTCATAATTATAAATTATTCAATTCTTTGGTTACTCTTCCTTCATATGAACCGTCAATTTTCTCACCCAATATCTTTTCTGTAGCCTGCAAGACCAATGTTGCCACTTCTTTTTTGGCATCATTTACCATCTTCACCTTCTCCGCTTCCAGGGTCTTCTTGCCATTTTCAATCATCATGGCAACTTCTTCCTTGGCTGTTTCCATCATTTGAGTTTTCTTGGCTTCCGCATCCTTCTTGCCGGATTGGAAAATATCATTAGCTTCCTTTCTAGCTTTCTGGAGCGCCTCCTCGTATTCTTTGTTGGTTTTTTCTAAGATTTGCGCGTTGGCCTTTGCATCACTAACACCCTTGCCAATCTTCTCTGCGCGTTCATCCATGAGTTTGTTTAAAGGCTTAAGGGCGTAAATATAAAGCACAACAAAAACTATGCCAAAGTTTACAGCTTGAGCAATAATAATTTTCCAGTCTATGTGAAATTTTGTAACAATTGATTCCATGTAATTCCTAAAATTTAAAAGTTTGTAAAGTAATTTACAGCCACTAATTTTTCAAAGCTTGCCGAAGCAAACACTGAAAAGCTAGTAGCCGAAGCTACTAGATTGAAAATGCTATAACGAGTGCGTAAATCGCGATTGCTTCCGCGAATGCACAGGCTAGAAGCATTGGCACAAGGATCTTGCCGGCAGCTTCTGGATTGCGTCCAATAGCTTCCATGGCACGAGAACCGATCATACCGATACCGATAGCTGGACCAAATGCGCCCAATGCGATAGCGATAGCTTTTGCAAGTGTATCTAATTCCATAAATTTAAATAATTAATTACTAATAATAATCGACTCTTTTAATTTCGGTTGGTGTTCTTCTTCGTGGTGCTCGTCGTCGTGATCAGTGGATGCAATGGTGAAATAAACTACAAGTAGTATAGAGAAGATAAGCGCCTGAATTATTCCTACGATTATTTCAAGAAATAGAAATGGTACGGGAACTATGTATGCCACTATCGCCGCCATAGAAACCAAAAGCACTTCACCTGCAAATACGTTTCCGAAAAGACGGAAAGAAAGTGAGGCAACTTTTGCAAACTCACCTATGACTTCAAGTAAACCGACAAAGAACGTAATTGGAGCCACGACTATCACGGTTTTATCGTGCTTAATCTTCTTAAAGATGCCTCCAAGTGCCTTTAGATTAACATATTTATTGAAAGTTTTCCAGATACCGATAGAGAATACTCCAAACAAGTTCGCCCCTAAAACAGACATAATGGCCAAGGCTACTGTGGTATTTACATCAGCTGTACCACCACGGAGGAATGGAATAAAGGTTGGGCCGTGGTCTCCTGTCTCAATTAAGCCAAAACCTCCGAAGGGCATTATACCCAACCAATTGTTTACTAGAATAAAAAAGAAAACGGAGATAGCGATTGGGAAAACTTTTAGAGAAATAGCTCGGTTGTTTGTCACCTGATCACATAAATCTAGAGCGCTCTCAACTACTACTTCAAAAATATTTTGTACTTTTCCAGGAACTGTCTTTAGTTTGGATCGCAAAACTGCAGATAAAATTACAATAATCAAAACAGCCACCCAACTCGTAACTAGCGCGTTGGTGATGGTAAAACTTTTATAGTGAGCTATTGGTTCAGCAAACAGAGTCACTTCGTGGCTGATTGTCTCTTCTTTGGCTTCGTGTGTTGTGTTTTCTTGTATGCTCATGATTTATTTATTAATATTTTGCTGATTTTCTGCTTCAATTCGCTTCATATACCTACTAACAACTCTGACAATCCCAGAACAGGAAACAAAAAAAGCAACTGCAGTAAGTCCTAGGAAAATAAATGGTTTGGTTTGAAAATGCTTGTCTAGAGCTTTTCCAGCAATCAAAGCCAAAACTATGGGTACCACTACCCAAGTAGAAACCTCACTGAAAATCTCTGCCGCTGGTTCCCACCATGGAATTTTACTTTTATTATCTTCCATGTGAGTGTGGATGGAATCGGACCATCGACCTCTGTCTTATCAGGACAGCGTTCTACCACTGAACTACACACTCAAAACCAAAAACTACAGGCGTACGACCTGTACAAAGACTATACCAAAAAGGGTTGCTTTAATCAAACCGCTATTTCTATGTTGTGAGGTTAAAAACACAAAAAGCACCTTTTGAGTGCTTTTTGTTTTGAGTGTAAAAAATTAAATTAGTACTCTCGGCGTCCACCACGGTTTCCACCGCCGTATCCACCATTGCCACCGCCGTATCCACCTGAACCACCAGTTCGTGGAGGTCGAGCTTCCATTGGGCGAGCTTCGTTGACTGTAAGCTTTCGTCCTTCAAATTCTTGATCATTGAACATTCCGATTGCTGCTGCAGCCTCTTCAGCTGTTGCCATTTCAACGAATCCAAAACCCTTAGAACGACCAGACATTTTGTCCATGATAATCACAGCTGATGTTACAGATCCAGCTTGTGCGAAGAGCTCTTTAAGAGCATCCTCTTGAGTACTGTAAGGTAATCCCCCTACATATAGCTTTGTCGCCATACTATTTTACTTCTCCCGTTTTAAAAAACTGGGCAAAAACTATTTATAAACGTAAATCTCTTTTCGCTAAATGAGATCTACGAGAAAAAGTATAACACATGTCGCCGATTAAGCAAAGAAAGCAGATCGGCCCCACACCAGATAGGAATGGGGCACGATGTCCTGATTGTGAGTGACGTCAATCTCTGACAATCTTCACCTCTTGAGCTTCCCTTCGTCCTTTGGAATCCTTTCCAATGGAGAACTCCACCCTCTCTCCCTTCATTAGGTAACGCCAATCGTCCTTACCACTACGCACAATCTGCTTGTAGTGGACGAAAACATCGCGTTGTCCTTGAAGAGAGATGTAACCATAACCCTTGTTCTTGGCTTGGTCAAAACAACGCACAGTCCCACGGAAACGTTGACTCATATCTTCCTCCAGGGGGTGAGCAAGAACTCCTTTGCTTTTTCAAATTTAACAATTCAAAGAGTTTTTGTCAAAACTTACTCTTCGTCTTCGTCTCCTACTACACCAGACTCTATAGCTTCTATGATCGGAGATATTTCCCCCATCATTATTTTTGGTAGGTTATGCCAAGATTTCTTGATACGGTGGTCAGTGACACGATCTTGAGGGAAGTTGTAAGTACGGATTTTTTCACTGCGATCACCGGTACCTATTTGATCTTTACGTACGCCTGCGTACTTCTTTGCTTCCTTTTCTTCCTCTAGAGCTTGTAGCTTGGCTGCGAGAATACTCATGGCTTGTTCACGGTTGGCTAGCTGGCTACGTTCATTCGTAGAACGTACGTCTATGCCCGTAGGTATGTGGATTAGACGCACAGCTGTTTCAACCTTGTTAACATTTTGTCCGCCCTTTCCACCTGAACGAGAATATTCCATCTCTATGTCGGATGGATTGATAACAAAATTTACTTTTTTTCTTATTGGCAAGATGGCAACGGAAGCAGTAGAAGTATGTACTCGGCCATTCTTCTCTGTAGCGGGTATTCGCTGTACTCGATGCACTCCGGTCTCTGCCCGAAGCATTTTGTACACGTCCTTACCTTTTATTTCAAAACTCGCTTCTTTGTAACCAGCGATATCGCTTTTGGATTCATAGTTAGTTTTCCAATTCCAACCTTTGATTTCGGTAAACTTTTCATACATGTGAGCCAGCTCCCAAGCAAACAAAGAAGCTTCGTCTCCACCGGCACCAGCACGTACTTCGAGAACAACTTCGTTGGGAAATTCTTCCTCTTCTTTGTCTTTAGCCAAGATGTCTTCAATTTGTTTTTCTAGAGCTTCTTTCTCCAACTGAATCCCCTTCAATTCCTCAGCGGCCATTTCATGAAGTGTGTCATCCCCGGCAAGCATCTCGCGAACTTCAGCCTCTTTACGCGCCAAAGTCTCTAGCATTCCTGCTAGATAGCTTGTACGGTGGTCTTTCTTAAGTTCTTCTAGATTTAACATTGGTAGATTTAAATTCTTTCTTGGCACACTTTTTATAAGGCACAAATAATTTTCTACTGAAAATTTTATCTGCTCGGCTCGCCAGCCTGCGCAAGGCCTTCTAAAAAGTACGCCTGCGACGACTTTAAATCTTGGAGTAGTCTACTTTTTAGCTTTAGCTTTTACAGCATCAGAAGCTACTTGGCGCTTCTTGAAACGTTCAACACGTCCAGCAGTGTCCATAATCTTCTCATTTCCTGTATAGAAAGGGTGACAATTACTGCAGATTTCAACGCGTATATCAGACATTGTAGAACCAATATCAAAGACCGCTCCGCATGCGCAGGTGGCCTTGGCTTTAACATCGTATTTTGGGTGTATCTCTTTTTTCATGTTCAAATATGTTATCACAGATTTTAGACTAACGCAAATCTGGCTGGATTTACTGAAGTAAATCTATGTTGGCTTGGATTGTGGCTTTTAATCTAGCGACGCTATTTCCATAACTACAAGTAGCTCCGCCAGAACCATAGTATTTACAAGCAGCAATGTTTTGAGCACTCTGACTGGTACCTATCGCACCCAGGTCGGTCAAGTACATCGCTGAAGCCAAGAAAGCATCTTCTGGTGCCCATGGATTTGCATAATGCCCCAAGGCTAGTTGTAATCTATTCGTAAAAATTTTCCAAGTGGATGGAATAAATTGTGCAGGACCCATCGCTCCACCATAACCCAAAACTCCAGCAATAGGACAAGATACTGGTGTTTTATAGGGATCCAAGCCAAGAGATTTAGTGATATCCAAAAATGGTTGCACATCACGAGATGGCTTCATGACATTCGTAAATGGGGTTCCAGTATTTTTACCAGCACCAGCACCCGTTAGTGGATCAGTCAGGTAACATTGTCCAACGTTTGCACCTAGATTGGATTCTTGGGTTAGTATGGCTAGCAAGAAGGCTGGATCAATTCCCAGCTTGGCTTTGGCCTCATTGGCATACATCAATGCTGTGCCGAATTCTATTCTCTGTGATGTACCAGCGAGTGGGAACAAAGCGCTACGAATTTTATCCGCTTGAGCTTTCTTCTGAGCTGCGAGTTTCTGATATTCTGCTTCTTGTCCTTTAGAAATAGCCAAGAGTTGTTTCTTTTCAGCTTCAGATTGAGCAACTTTTTTCTGTGCACTTTCTAGCTCAGCCTTGGCATCTGTCTCAGCATTTTGCTTAGCTTCTAAGTCTTTCTTTTGTACCTCGGTTTCACTTTTTACTCCCCTGATTTCGTTTACTGAATCTTGGACCGCTTGTTTGATGGAGGCATATGATTCTAAATCATTATAAAAATTTGAAATGCTGTTGTCAGACAACACTAGGTGTACAAAAGTTTCATTATCAAACTCATTAGTGTTGCGTATGAGCTGAGCTAGGGATTCATGTTCTCTCTCTATCTTAGCTGACAAACTGTTGATTGTAGAAACCTTCTTATTAATGTCCACCTTGAGCGAAGCAATCTTGAGAGCTCGTGCTTTTACTTTTGTAGTGAGGGCTTTGATTTGGCTATTTAAATAATCTACATCACCTTTTATGGTACCGCTTTGTTTTTGTTGCGCTTTTTGTTTTTCTAGTAAGTTTGCCAACTCAGCTTCTATTTGGACGAGCTCTTTTTTACAGTATTCCTTATCTGTATCGCTAGATGAAGAAGTTAGGTTTAGACAGTTAAAAGCACCCTTGGTAGTAGAAGGAATATAGGCGAAACCGATTATTGAAATCATAACGAAAAAAGCTATGACGCTTTGTTTCTTTTGGCTCGTCATAGCTTTTATTATAGCATATTTAGTGTGGAGTTTTCTATTCTTTGGCTGGAGCTTCTTCACCACCTTCAGCACCCTCTTCTTCTTTCTTGCCTTTCTTTTCAACTTCAATAGCAGATAGATCTACAGGTACTGTCTCTTCTACTTCTTCTTTTTGTAGAACGATAGAAGCCACCACATCCTCAGGTGAAGCTATAACTTCAACGCCGGCTGGAACCTTGATATCAGATACGAAAATAGTGTCTTCAACAGTAGCAAGCTTACTCAAATCAACAACTAGGTTTTGTGGTAGGTCTTTTGGTAGAGCCTCTACTTCAACTTCGTGAAGAACTTTTACCAAGTTTCCAAGTCCAGCCTTTACTGCACCAGAAATACCTTCAAATACAAGAGGAACGTTAACATTAATTTTCTTCTTCATATCGATGGCTAGGAAGTCTACGTGAATAGGCTCGTCAGTCACAGGGTCAACTTGAACTTCGTGAATTAGAACATCCACATCTCCACCTTCAGTCTTGACTACAACTGCAGAAGATTCACCGGCTTGTCTCCAAACCTTCTTGAATTCAATGGTTGGAACCACGATAGAGGTATTCTCCTTGCCAGCGCCATAAAAAACAGCTGGGATTTGTCCGCCCTTTCTTAAATGAGCCAAGTTTTGGCTGTCGTCTCTCTTTTTAGCATTTATTACAAACATAGGCCCTATTATATAGAAAAAAATTAAAAAAGCAATCCCGAACCAAAATTATACTAATTTTTAACGGGAAAGGCCCTAGACTCTGTGAACCGCATGTTCTTCCTTGGCAATGTGGTTTCGGATGTATTCCTTGGTGCCCATACCATTGCCATCCTTATTAATTATGGGTATTTTCTTACCTGGGTTTAAAATATTTTTGGGATCAAAAATTTGCTTAATTTCCTTGAAAATTCCAAAAACATCTGCCCCATACATCTTCTGTAGATATGGAGTACGAATGATTCCATCATTGTGTTCAGCAGTTATGGAACCCCTGTATTTCAAAACCAAGTCATATACCTTCTCACCAAGTTCTAAAATAATAGGGGCTGTGTCTTCTCGAGAAAAATCCATCAATGGAATGATGTGGAAATTACCTTCACCAGCATGACCCGCCAAAGTAAACATCAATTTATAATTCTTGAGAATGTTGTTTAGTTCAGGTAGAAACTTCGGTAGAAATTCTGGTCGAACGATGATGTCATCTATAAATGGTGCAGTGTGCATTCCCTTCACATGTTTACGTAGTAGGGCAAAACTTTCACGTCTGATATCCCAGTATTTATTGGCTTCGGCTTCTGAAGCAGTGACATGCATTTTTAGATTGAAATTTTTAATTCTCTCGGTTAGAGCCAGACACTTTCTATCCACTTCTTCATTGTTTGCTCCCGCAAATTCTGCCAAAATAATTAGTTTTGGAAAACCACCAGTAACCATCATGAAAAATTCTGGCAAGAAGCTCCACATGAACTTGATCATCCCAACAAACCCCTTATTCTTTAAAAAATCTGGGAAGAATCGCACCGCTAGCTTCATGGTCTTATCATCGTATGATTCTAGAGTTTCTGGCTTCATGACCAATATCTCATCCACTAGCCTACCCAATGGCTCCAAATCTTTCATGAATATGGCCACAAGCTTGGAGTACTTTGGATTCTCTACCAATTTAAAAGTAATTTGAGTGGCAATGCCCAGAGTGCCTTGAGATCCAATTAGGAGTTTATTTAAATTAAAAAAATTAGCAGGGGACTCACTCATCACATCCCAGAGATAGTATCCAGCAGAGTTTTTGTGGACGTTTGGTTTGGCTTTTTTTATTTCAGTGGCATTTCTGGTAATGAGATTAAAAGTATTTTTGTATAAATTACCCTCATAATCCCCTTGCACGACTTTCCTTTCAAGCTCTGCCCTGGCTAAAGACTTCACTATGTATTCTTTACCGTCTGCGAAAACAACCTTGGCTTCCACCACATAGCTATCTGTCTTGCCATATTTCAAAGTTCTTTCTCCAGCTGAATTGTTGCCATACATTCCACCCATCGCATTCAAACTCTTTGAAGCTGTATAACAAGGTAGAATCAAACCTCTCTCTAGAGTTAGCTTTTCAAAATCTCTATAAAACATTCCCGGCTCCACGGTGATCTCATCACCCTTAAAAGAAATCAGTTTGTTCATGTAACGCGTAAAATCAATAATGAGAGATTCACCAATTGCCCCACCGGACATATCTGTGCCAGCACAACGCGCAGTGATAGATAGACCTGCCCAATCTTTATTCTTCTCTGGATCGGCATATTTATCTTTGTTCTCACTCACCCACTTCACGAGATTTGCCACATCTGTAGAATCTTTGGGAAAAAGCACCAGCTTTGGACGCACTTCAAAAATACTCGCATCCTTGGAATATTTTGCGAGTGTTTCATTACTATCTTCAACTTCCCCTTTAAAAAACTTTAATATTTCTTCTTTCATATTTATAATCTTAGTGAGCCCTGACCATATTTTGAGATTTATCAATAATTCGACGATACAGCTCAGGGTCAACAAATTTAATTTCCTCAGCCCATTTTTTTCCGATTTCCATCTCCTCCCTCCAGTGATCCTTGGATAGACGAAAAGCTAAAAAGGGTTTAAGCTCTGCGGGAATTTTTTCTGATTCTTCTTTCAAAGACAGCATAAATCCCTCCTTCCCCTCACCATCAGAACTAATATAACCTGCGATAGACGTATCAGGAAAACTGTAAACTTTGCCAAGTTGAATCATTGCATCTGTTTGATCATGTTCATCATCTAGCCTGATTAGTGTATCTACATCTTCTTCGCTTTGGGCAAAATAACAATCCTTATAACCACTTACTCGAGTAGGTACAAACTTAGCAAACAAACCTGCTTTTTTTAAAATTTCTAAAACTTCTTTTTCATCCACATCTCCCTTTACAGAAAAATCCGAACCTCTTTTGAGTTTTCGCCAGACTAAAATTAGATTTTTTTTCTGATAATCTACAATTGGTATTTTATGTAAATTTTCCAAAATTTCCTTTTCTGCTGGAGATAGTTCTTTTTTATGTTGAAATTTCTCAATATTGGGTTTCATAATTAAGAATTTTAAAAAACTATTTATTTTAGATTATTAAAAAGCTTTAGTCGTGCTTCTACTATGGCTTCAATTGCGCTCAATGCTGGAGCTAGTATCTTGGAAGGATTTATTTCATTTGGATTTTCATTTAGAAACTTTCGTGTCGCTTCAGCATAAGCCAAACGTATTTCTGAATTTATATGAACAATAGAAATGCCAGAAGCAATAGCATTCGTAAAGTCTACATCACGTAATCCAGAGCCTCCATGGAGAACCATAGGCACTCCAGCAGTTTGGCGTATCTCAGCAACTAGCTTTTCATCTATGTGTGGTTTACCACTCTTTATCAGTCCGTGCACAGAACCCACAGATGGAGCAAATAAATCTATACCCGTCTCATCTACGAATTTTTTCGCATCTTCTGGCTTGGTTAAAACCCCAGCGCCTTCGGGTATAGTGTCTTTGATGTCTGAACCAGAACCGATATAGCCCAGCTCAGCCTCTACTAGGACTTCACGGCCACAATTCTTGGCATAGTCTACACATTGCTTGGTGACTGCCACATTTTCATCAAAAGGTAGTTTGGCGCCATCAATGATGACCATATCAAAACCAGCATCTATGCAGGCTTTTACACTTTCAAAACTGGCATGATGATCAGCATTTAGAAAAATAGGGTAATTGTCTCGCTCTCGAATTGTCTTCACTAGGGCCACAGCCTCCTCGCGTCCGACAAACTTTTCTTCTCCCTCAGAAACAGCGACGATTATCGGTAAATTTAATTTTTTAGCAGCATTGTATATAGCATGCAAACCTTCAAGGTTTGAAAAATTAAAATGCCCTATGGCTACTTTATTTTCTTCAGCTTCTTTTATGTATTCGCGCAGTGTCTTCATTCCCTTATTTTACCCCGCCTTCGCTAAAAAAGCTACGGACGGGCAAGCATTTCTTTAAGCAGTTTGATAACTATTTGAGGGTTGGCTGAACCATTTGATTCCTTGATGATTTTACCCACGAGAGACATTATGGCATTCTCCTTTCCAGCTTTATATGTAGCTACTACTTCAGGATTCTCACCAATAATTTTTTCTACAATAACTTTAAGTGCACCTTCGTCGTTACTCTGGAGTAGATTTTTATCAGTCGCTATATGAAGTGGTGATTCGTCGTTCATCACAATCATAGCCAAGATATCTTTGGCAGCACGAGAAGAAATCTTACTATCTGAAACTAACTGCATGAGCTCTGCAAAATTTGCTTCACTTGGAAGCTTGGCTTCAGGATTGGATTTTTTTATTCCCAAGAAATCCGAAGTCACATAGTTGGAGGCGGTTTTAATTTTATCTTTATCTGTCAAAATTCCAGCAACTTTTTCAAACCAACTGCCCAGCTCTGCGTCGTTTATATATACTTCTATGTCTTCAGCTTTGATTCCAAAATCATTTTGATATCTAGTACGTCTAGCTATTGGAAGTTCCGCCAGCTCGGACTTCATTTTCACCAAGTCAAAAGCTTCATGAAGTTTCATTTTTGGTAAATCTGGATCAGGGAAATATCTATAGTCCTGAGCATTTTCTTTGGAGCGCTGAGAAAAAGTTTTCTGCTTGCTTTCATCCCACCCACGAGTTTCCTGCACTATTTCTGCTTCTTTTCCGG
>JAGOPQ010000006.1 GCA_017991915.1 Minisyncoccota bacterium
GGGTAGGCCGGGGGTTCAATCCCCTCACCGCGCACAATATATGAAAATCTTATCAATTGAAACTAGTTGCGATGATACAGGTATAAGCATCCTGCAAGCTACTGGAAAATTAAAAAATCTATCTTTCAAAGTTCTAGCAGATTCTCTAGCCATTCAAGACCACGCCCAATATGGTGGCGTATTCCCAATGATGGCTAAAAAGGAGCACCTAAAAAATTTACCAATACTTTTGGAAAAAGTTTTAAAGAAAACAAAATTAAATAAAAAAACAAAACCAGTGGATGCAATAGCGGTGACTTATGGCCCAGGACTAGAGCCATGCCTCTGGACTGGTATAGTCCTTGCACAAGAACTTTCAGAAAAGTGGGGTGTGCCGGTCGTTCCTACAAACCACATGGAAGGACACATACTTTCAGTGTTTGGTAAAACTACCGGACAATTTAAATTCCCGAAAGTAGAGTTCCCTGCTTTAGCACTACTAGTATCTGGAGGCCACACCGAGCTAGTGTTGGTAAAAGATTTTGGTAAATACAAAATCATAGGCAAAACCCTAGACGACGCTGCTGGCGAAGCTTTTGATAAAGTGGCCAGAATGATGGGCTTGCCGTATCCTGGCGGACCACATATTTCCAAACTCGCTCACGAAGCTAGGCTTGCTCAAGAGCGAAGCTCCGGCTTAAGTTTCCCTCGACCAATGCTACACAGCAAGAATCTAGATTTTTCTTTCTCTGGATTGAAAACCGCAGTTCTGTATTACATTCAAAAAAATAAATCCTATGACAAGGCCGAAGTGGCGATGGAATTTGAAAACGCAGTAGTAGACACACTGATACACAAAACCAAAAAAGCCATCGAGGAGTATAAAATCAAAACCATGATAGTGGCTGGTGGTGTCGCCGCAAATAAGCACTTGAAATCAGAAATGCAAAAACTAACCAAGAATAAAATAAAACTTTATTTCCCCACTCGAGAACTCTCTAGAGACAATGCTCTCATGATAGGCATCGCTGGCTACTTGAACTATGTAAAAAAGAGTGGCCGTTTCCCCAAAGCTTCCAAGATCAAAGCCACCGGCAATCTACAGCTTTAAACTAGAAAAAGCTCATATTTTATGATAATATTTAGGCTATGAATGAGAAGCTGTTAAAGCCATATAGCCCTAAAGATACTGAAGAAAGAATCTACAAGCTCTGGGAAGAGAGCGGTTTTTTTAACCCAGACAATCTACCTGGCGAAAGGAAGGAACCTTTTACCATCATCATGCCTCCACCAAACGTCACTGGAGTTCTACACATGGGTCATGCGCTTATGATTACCCTAGAAGACATAATGATTCGCTACAAACGCATGCAAGGATTTAAAACCTTGTGGCTTCCAGGCACAGATCATGCAGCTATTGCGACACAATCCAAAGTTGAGAAAGATATCCAAAAGAAAGAAGGCAAATCTCGCCACGACTTGGGCCGAGAAGAAATGTTGAAAAGGATAAATGAATTTGCTAAGCAAAGTCATGACACTATCATATCCCAGATCAAGGTCATGGGGGCATCTTGTGATTGGTCACGCGAAGCTTTTACCTTGGACGAAAAAAGGAATTTAGCTGTAAATACCATGTTTAAGAAAATGTATGATGATGGACTCATTTACAGAGGAAATAGAATAATAAACTGGGATCCCAAAGGTCAAACAACCATCTCCGATGATGAAATAGTCTACGAAGAAAGAACTGCAAAGATGTACACTTTTAGATACAGCAAAGACTTCCCTATTTCCATATCAACGACCCGACCAGAAACCAAAGTTGGCGATGTGGCCGTAGCTGTACACCCTGACGACACAAGATATTCAGATTTTGTGGGCAAAGAATATGACGCCGAGTTATGTGGAGTACCAATACACATCAAAGTCATAGCGGACAAGGAAGTTGACCCAGCTTTCGGGACTGGAGCTTTGGGCGTAACTCCTGCACATTCCATGACCGACTGGGAAATAGCCGACAGACACGACCTACCTAGACCACAAATAATAAATGAGTACGCCAAAATGACTGTGGGTGGAGAAAACCTTATGGGAAAGAAAACAACCGAAGCCAGAGAAATCATAGTAGAGTGGCTACGCTCTCAAGGACTCTTGGAAAAGGAAGAAGAGATCAAGCAAAATATCTCTACAGCTGAACGCACTGGTGGAATCATAGAACCCCTTCCCAAACTACAATGGTTCATAAATGTAAATAAGCCTATCGCGGAGCGTGATGGCAAAACACTTAAGGACTTGATGCGTGAACCTTTTGAAAAAAAAGATATTACCATAATCCCAGAATATTTTGATAAAACTTATTTCCATTGGATACACAATTTACGCGATTGGTGTATTTCTAGACAAATATGGTACGGACATAGAATTCCCGTCTGGTATAAAAAAGAAACTATTTCAGAGTTTTATGTTGGCACGACACCTCCTGCCAATACTGAACTATGGGAACAAGACCCCGACACACTAGACACTTGGTTCTCTTCAGGACTTTGGACTTTCTCTACTCTAGGCTGGCCAGAAAAAAACGAAGACTTGGGAACATTCCACCCTACAGACGTACTTGAAACTGGATATGAAATCCTATTCTTCTGGGTAGCCAGAATGGTTTTAATGTCACAGTACGCTTTGGGTGAAATACCATTCAAGAATGTATTTTTGCATGGTACCGTTCGTGATGCTAAGGGTCAAAAAATGTCTAAATCTTTAAATAACGGTATAGATCCACTAGAGATTGCTGACAAATATGGTGCAGACGCAGGACGTATGGCTCTGGTGGTAGGCACAGCCCCGGGAACAGATAGTAAAATTTCTGAAGATAAAATTAAGGGTTATAAAAATTTCGCAAACAAGGTCTGGAACATCACTCGATACGTACTTTCTACAGAAAATATAGGTGAACCAAAAAAAGAATTGGTAGAAGAATTTAAAGCCATAAGCCAAGACATCACCCTTGATATGGATAACTTCCGCTTTCACTTGGCCTCAGAGAAAATATATCAATACATCTGGCATCGTTTTGCAGATGAGATAATTGAAGAATCCAAGGGTAAGCCAGAGTATGGAGCTACCCTCTACTACATCCTAGAAGATTGCTTAAAACTCCTTCACCCATTTATGCCTTTCGTCACCGAAGAAGTCTGGAGCATGCTCCCTGATAAAAATGGTAAAATATTAATGATAGAAAAATGGCCAAATGTTTAGCAATCCTAAAATTCTAGGTCTAGCTTTCGTCGGAGGGATACTACCCTCTCTTTTTTGGCTTTGGTTTTGGCTCAAAGAAGAAAGAAAAAAGACTGAACCAAGAAGTCTACTCACGATGTGTTTCGTGGTGGGCATGATGTCTGTGTTTTTTGTACTTCCAGTGCAAAAATTTATCCAAGGTATGGTTGGGAATTCCGACTGGCAGATAGTACTGTGGGCCACCGCTGAAGAATTGATAAAATATATCGCAGTTTGGATAATTCTTTTCAAAACAACATACGTGGATGAGCCCCTAGATTGGCCAATTCTTATGATCACTACTGCACTTGGCTTTGCCGCGATGGAAAATATTCTTTTTCTGGTGCGACCATTCCTATTCTTGGATCAAATTACTCTCGGACTATTGCGCTACCTCGGCTCTACTTTACTACACTCAGTTTCTAGTGGAGTTATCGGTATATCCATGGGGCTTTCATTTTATATTCATGGTGCGCGAGCGAAGTTTCAACTTTTAATCGGCATTTTTGTGTCCATCGCCTTGCATAGTGTCTTTAATTTTTTTATAATGGAGAATGACGGAGGGAATTTTTTGAAAGCTTTAGCTTTCTTATGGGTCGTCACAATTATCATAATGCTTCTTTTTGAAAAATTAAGAAGAATGCAATAAAAAATATATTTATGGAACCAAAAAAGAGAAGTTTTTTTGAAAGACTAACCGGTAGCGTCCGAGCTGAAGAAGAACCCGAGGAAGTAACCAGAAAGCTACCAGTCAAAGAAGACAAAAAAGGGGCTGGATGGATGGAAGAAGAAAATGAAGAGATGGAGCTAGCCGTGGATGTATATCAAACAGCCAAAGACATAATAGTGCAAACCATGGTGGCTGGAGTGCGTCCTGACGACCTAGAGCTCACCATAGCTCGAGACATGATCACTATCCGTGGTAAGCGCGAAGAACTACGAAATATCGACGAAGAAAATTATTTCACCAAGGAGCTCTACTGGGGAAGTTTCTCTCGAACCATTCTCCTTCCACAGGAAATAGAGCCCGAAGAAGCCGACGCTACGGAGAAGCAAGGACTACTGACCATAACTCTCCAGAAAGTAGATAAAGAAAAGAAAGCTACAATCAAAGTCAAAGCTATATAGAAAATAAAAACCACTCATGCGAGTGGTTTTTATTTTTAATGTGCTCAGGCGCAGGATCGAACTGCGGACCCTTCCCTCTTCAGGGGAATGCTCTACCAGCTGAGCTACCTGAGCGAACTATTTATTTATTAAAACCTTTTAGTACTTCACTAGTACTGCCGTATATACCAATAACTTCATCTACATATGGCTGTATAAAGTAATACGCGCCCACCGCAGAGCCAATAATGAATACCCAATATACTATACTCATTAGGCGAGCGATTCGCATGGAACGTCGCATGGATTGAAGCATCTGGTTGTTTTCCTTAGCAAGTTCTAAGGTATCTTGTAACAACTTTTTTGATTCAGCATCCATGGGGAGATTCTAGCACAAGAATAAATATTTTAAAAGAGTTAGTTTTCTTTAGGCATGTGCTCCATTAATAGAGCAACTAGCTTTCCATATTCATCCATGTTTATCAATCCATCCTTAAAAGCAAGATCTAAATCCGCCTCAGAGCCCGCATAGTCCCCACTTAGTATTTCTTGTTTAATATCTTCAAATATTGCTGGCTGAACAACTTCCTCAAATCTGTGATCATCTATACTTTTATCTATCGGTCGATCAAATTGGCTCATATAAGATATTCCAATTTACTTTTTAATACCCTTCTTATCTTCATACATTTTGTTATCTGCTTCTTCGATAATTCTAGCAACAGCTTCTTCATCACCTTCTTCTATTAAACGGTGCCCCATAGAAATATTAATAGGGACTCTTTTCCCACGCGCCTCAACTGAAAGACTTTTATTTATTTCTGTTTGAACTCTTGCAAAACTAGCCTCAGCATCTTTTTTGTGAGCAACTGGCATCACCACCATAAATTCATCGCCACTAATTCTAAACAATGAATCAGATGGACGTGTCACTTCTCTTAATCTCTGAGCCACAGCAATCAATGCTCTATCTCCAACTGGATGACCATAATTGTCGTTGATAGATTTAAAAGCATTTACATCTAAGAATATAACCATAACACCCTCAATACTATCTTCTCGAGATTCCCCCTCTCTATGCACAGAAAGTTGCTTGAGATAACTTTTTAAAATAGATTTTAAAAATACCCTATTAAGAAGTTGGGTCAAATCATCGAGGGCCAACTGTCCTTGAAGTTCTATCACCTGCTGATCAAGTATCTCAGCTAATTCAAAAGCTAATGCATTTCTTTCATCCAAAGGAATGGCGGTGTTTGCTCTAAGTTCTTTATATCCGGCCTTACCCTCAGTAATTAATTTTCTCATCGTCGAATAGTCTACCAGCTTGGTATCTATAGCTTGAGGTGCAAGACGTCTTTCTGGTCCTTTAAATTCCATAGGTGTATTTTATCACATAGTAATTACCTCTACAATTGTGTCCTTGGCAAGAATCGAACTTGCATCTATTCCTTAGGACGGAACTGTTCTATCCATTGAACTACAAGGACGTGGTGTTAACCATTACAATTTAACACGAAAATAGTCTTTTTGAAATTGATTAATCAATCACCCTAAAATGCAAACCCCGCGCAGCATCCAGCTACGCGGGGGAAATGATTGTTTCGCTTGATCAGAATCCAAATGCAACCATGGCATCAAGAATCTTCGCTTGGTTCTCCTTGGTCGGAATAACCATAGGCAGGCGGAGAGTCGGCTCCATTGCGCCATCCTCATGCAGAGCCCACTTGATGCCAGAGGGATTCACCTCAGTGAAGATCGCCTCCATGAGTGGCAAAAGCTTCATGTGAGCTTCAGCGGCACTCTGCCAGCTTCCCCCTTGTGCCATAGAGACCAGCTTCTTCATCTCCCTGGGGAGGAGGTTTGAGACGACGGAAATGACTCCATGTCCGCCGCCTTCAATGAATTCCAACGTCCGTGCATCATCTCCGCAGAGGTAGGTAAGCATCTCACCGCAGAGACGAAAGTTCTCCTTGGCCTGCTCCATGTCGCCCGTCGCATCCTTGACCGCCACGATGTTCTTATGAGCGGCAAGATGATACAACGTATCCGGCAACAGGTTGACTCCCGTACGCGACGGAATGTTGTAGACGATGATCGGCAAACCGACATTAGCCACTGCCGTGAAGTGCTCAATCATCCCAAACTGGCTGGGCTTGTTGTAGTACGGCACCACAACCAGCGCACCGTCGGCGCCGAGACTCATGACCTCGCGAGTCATCTCCACAGCATGAGCGGTAGAGTTTGATCCAGTGCCGGGAATGACGGGCACACTACCCTGAACTTGAGCGATGATGGACCTCACCACCAAAAGCTGCTCAACTTTTGTGAGGGTTGGCGCTTCCCCTGTAGTACCACAAGGCACTAAAAAGTCGACCCCAGCATTGACCTGAGATTCAACCAATCGGGCAAGCGCGTCCCAGTCAATCGAGCCGTCCTGACGAAACGGCGTGACCAGTGCCGTTCCCAGCCCCTTGAAAGAACACTGCATTTCACCGTCCTTGTTCAGGTTAGTAAAGTTTGCAACACAAAAATACTCTACCAATGTAGAAATATTCTGTCAATTATTTTTAAAGTCAGCTAGGCAGGAATTCCTAAAAGTTCTGCAACCTTTGGCTTGTTAAAGCCGACGATGATTTCATCACCGATAAGTATAACTGGCACACCCATTTGTCCGCTTTTTTCTACCATAGCCTTTCTTTGTTCTAGATCAGCAGCTACATCGTGTTCAGTATAAACTATACTGTTTGCAGTAAAAAATTCTTTAGCTAAATGGCAGTAGTGGCATGTTGGGGTTGAATATATTGTTACGTTTTGCATAATATTTCTTTAATTACCTTCTAATACTCTTAAGTATAACATACGTGTCAAGCTTTGGAAATTTACCTATTTAAATAAGTTTTTGAAAAATGAAAATATTCCACCTGAATCTTCCTCTTTCTGTGGTTCTTGGGCGGATTTGTCATCTACCACCACTATCACCCCTTCACCTTCTTTAACCCAGCCAAATTTTTCCCGAATACTCTCTTCCATGCCCTCATCTGTTTGCAATTTAGATATATCAGCGGTTAGTTTTTCCTTGTTCTTGGTTAATTCCAACATTCTAGCCTGCACGGCTTGTTTATTTTTAGAGGTTTCTTGCATCTTACCTATCAAGCCAACAACACTCCAAGAAAAAACCAGAATTACAATCGACAAAAAACCCAAAACCGGCTTGGATTCCATAACTTTCCTCCACTTTTTCTTATCTTGAAAACTTCGCATATTGTGCTAGTATAAGTATATGCTTTTCAATAAAAAACATCAAAAGAAGATTCAGACAGTTTGGGCGGTCCTTTGCGTGCTTATTATCATCAGCATGGTACTGCTCTACTCTCCTATATTTAGAATTCAACAATAGTAGCTTTTAGTTTTCTCCCCCTCGCATCATCTTCAAGAAAACGTCTTGAGGTATGTTTACTCGTCCACGTTCCTTCATTTTCTTCTTTCCTTTCTTTTGCTTTTCGCGTAGTTTCATTTTACGAGTTATGTCTCCACCATACATGTGCTGAGTCACGTCTTTTTTCATCCCAGATAAAGTACGTGAAGAAATGATGCGCCCCAGAGCTTGTCCTTGGATTTTCAAAGTAAACATTTGTCGTGGCAAAATCTTTTCCAACTTCTCTACCGAATTTTCAGCTTCTTCTTCTGCGCGTCGTTTGGAAATAACTTTAGAGAACGCAGGAATAACTTCATCCGCTACCAATATATCTAGTCGAGTGACATTGGCTTCTCGCATCTCACCCACCTTATATGAAATAGAACCGTACCCAGAAGACACACTCTTTAAATCATCAAAGAAATTTCTCATCAATTCTCGAAGTGGCATTTTTACAGATATGGACGAACGGTTGTCTCCGAAATTTTCAGTCTCACCTATCTCCGCTTCATGATCAAAAAGTAATTGCATAATTCCACCCAAATATTTGGCTGGAGTAATTATCTTTATATCCACCCAAGGTTCGTACGCAGTCTCAATATTTCCATCATCAGGAAAAAAGTATGGAGAATATATCTTTTCTCGCTTTCCGTTTTTCAATACCACTTCATAGGTTATGGAAGGTGTGGTGATGATGAGTTTTAAATTAAATTCACGTCGTAGTCGCTCGGTGATTATTTCCAAGTGTAGCATTCCCAAAAATCCGCAACGGAATCCCCGGCCGAGCGAGCCAGAAGCTTCTTCCTCATAAGAAAATGCGGAATCAGACAAACTGAGTTTTCCTAGGGCGAGCTTGAGTTCCGCAAAATCATCCGCATCCTCTGGAAACACAGAAGCCCACACCACTGGTAGTGGCTTCATGTATCCTTCAAACGCTGGCAGTGGATTCTTAAACATGGTGATGGTGTCTCCCACAGAAGCTATACCGGGTTTTTTAATTCCAGTAACTATGTAACCAGTATCACCGGCTTCTAGTGTGTCGCGTGGAGTTTCTTCTGGAGAGAATGTGCCCACCTCAAGTGCAGTAAACTTTTCTCCAGACACTGCGAATACCAAACTATCACCCTTGCTGATTTTTCCATCCAAGACTCGCACGAAGACTATCACTCCGCGATGATTGGAATATTTAAAATCGAAAACTAGTGCTCGTAAATCGTTTGCACCTTTGTAAGTTTCTTGTGGTTGTGGAACCCGCTTTACCACTTCTTGCAGTAGGTTTTCTACTCCTTCGCCAGTACGTCCTGACACAAGCAAGATTTCATTTGGATCACAATCTAAGAGTTTTACCACCTCTTCTTTCACCTCTTCTACTCTAGATAACGGAGAGTCAATTTTAGACAAAACTGGGATGATTTTTAGCCCCCCATCCCTAGCTAGAGCCAAGGTGGTCAGCGTCTGTGCTTGTACGCCCTGAGTAGCGTCTATAAGCAATATAGAGCCCTCTACGGCCTTTAAAGCACGTGATACCTCATAGGAGAAGTCTATGTGTCCAGGCGTGTCTATAAGGTTTAAAACGTAGTTTTCAGACCTACCAGCACCAACAGAATACTCCATTCGCACTGGTTGCATTTTGATAGTTATGCCACGTTCACGCTCTAACTCCATAGAGTCCAAGACCTGATCGCGCATTTTGCGAGTTTCAATGGTGTGCGTAATTTCAAGCATTCTGTCCGCCAAGGTACTCTTACCGTGATCGATGTGAGCGATGATTGAAAAGTTTCGTATATGCTTTAATTTATTTTCTTTTTCCATAATTTCATTCTAACTTATTCCTCCAAGAAACCGCCAGCTTGTAAATCCCACAACTTCTTGTACACACCCATATCTTTGTTTAATAGGTCATCATGGGTTCCGTCTTCTACTATTTTTCCTTCTTCTAGGACAACTATTCTATCCATTTGTCTGATGGTTGAGAGTCTATGAGCGATGATAATTGTGGTTTTATTTTTAATTAAGTTGTGCAGTGCATCTTGAATCAACATTTCTGAATGCGAATCAAGAGACGAAGTAGCTTCATCGAGAATAAGTATGGGTGCGTCTTTTAGTATTGCTCTAGCTATTGCAACTCTCTGCCTCTCACCACCAGAGAGTTTAACTCCCCGCTCTCCAACGTGTGTCTCATACTTAAGTGGCAAACGTTCTATAAACTCATCACAATGCGCTAAGCTGGCTGCACGCTTCACTTCTTCATCTGTAGCATCCCTCCTTCCGTATCGAATATTTTCCATAAGTGTTCTATGGAACAGGGCTGTGTCCTGGGGAACAAAAGCTATCTTTTCCCGTAAATTCTTTTGAGTAACATCCGAAATGTTAATACCGTCCACGGTTATTTTACCGCCGGTAACATCAAATAGGCGCATTATCAGTCTAACTAGTGTAGTTTTTCCAGCTCCTGATTTACCGACTAGAGCTACTTTTTGTCCAGCTGTTATTTTTATAGAAAATTTATCAAGAACCTTGGTGTTGTTCTTGTCATATATATAAGTAACGTCTTCAAAAGAAATGTCCCCTTTTATATTTTCCAGAATAGAATTATTTCTATCTACAATTTTATATGGCATGTCCAATATAGTGGCCATTTCTTGCGCATCAGAAAATCCTTCGTAGTATGTCCGAACGAGACTAGCCCAGTTCCAAAGAACACTAATGAGGTTGTTCAAGTAGGTTTGTAGAATGATAAATATAGGCAGGCCAATCAATCCCAGATACCAATCCTCGATCGCAATCCAAAAAATACCTATTTCTATGGCTACTGTAAAAATAGCCTGAACTGCAAATATTGAATCCCATAAACGCCAGTTGAGTAATGTGGCTTTGTATTGATTGTTGATAACAGCACCGACATGCTTTTTTTCATAATCGTGACCAGTGAAGAATTGAATTGAGGAATGATTGGTGATCGAGTCAGCCAGTGCTCCAGTAGTTTTGGAATCCAATTCTGCTGCAGCGATATCGTACTTTAATTTGAATTTACTTAGAATTATTCCGGAGAAAATAAATACAAAAAAGAAGGCTGCGAAAAGATAAGCGTACTTGTGTGGCAGAAGTGCATAGACAGCTATAATTGTACCGATGCTTCGAATTATTATAGGAAATCCATCCGACAAAATTTTATCTTTCAGCTTCCTAAAAGCATTAGCATATTTACTAATTTTTTGAACGAGTGAACCGCCGAAATTATCTGCAAAGAATAATGCTGGGTGTCCTATCATGTAGGAGAAAGCTTGGTTGCGAAGCCCCCTCATTACATTAGATGTAAAGTAGTCATCGGAGAAATCTGCCACACGTCGCAATATATATCTACCAGCGTGAAGAGCCAACACCCCGAATAATATGGCACGGGCGTGATCTATGTCCAGAAAATCTTTTGCCGAAATTACATTCCATAATTTTAAATACTGAAGTGGAATAATAATATCAAAAATGAAAGGGAGGGCATTGGAAATAATCATGGTAAAAAAGGAGAACTTGAATCCCCTTATTACCTGCCAGAAGTATTTTAATACTAGGCCTCTATGTAGATTTGTATAGTCTTTTTTCATGCAAAAATGTCCAACAAAGTGGACTCCGGCTGATTATAGCAGAAAATAGCTCAATTTTAAAGCTCTTCTTGAGAAGGTGCCAGAACTTTAGCTTTCCAAAACTTGGTATGGAATGCATTCATTAGAACCTTTAGCTCTTCACTCTTTAATAAATAGAGAATCAGGAAAGCTGCCAAGATGCCCAGAATACCAGAAATAAATCCCTGCAAGAAAACTCCCCAGAATGTGGTGGTACCAAAGATTGGTGAAAGAATGTTTAGACTCACGTAACCCACTCCACCCAAGAAGAATGACGCTCCGAGACTTTGGAAAAAAGTTTTAGTGATAAAGGATTCATTTTTCATAAAATCTTTTTTAATGAAGACCCAATGTAAAATAAAGTTCAAAATTGTACCTATAGAATATGCCAGTGGAAGCATTAGTACTTCTGTTCCAGGAATGTCGGACACCTTGAGCAAAGATTCAATGAAGAATCTAAAGATCAATACATTCTCAAAAAGATGTATCAACACATAAGAAAGTATAATAATCAAAACAGAACAAGAAAAGTTTACAATGAGTGGGCGCTTGGTATCTCCTGTCGCATAGTAAGCCCTAGAAAGCAGTGTTATCATACCTTGAGCTAAAATAGAAACAGAGAATATCGCCAAGCATGCAGCCACTAGACGAGTGTTTTCCCAAGAAAAAGAACCCGAACCCAAAATGACACGAACTATCTGCGCTCGTAATACGATAAATAAAAATATCACTGGCAGGGACCAGAAAACTATCGCTCGTGAAGCATCCTTGAGGTGACCTTTGAATTCATCCATCTTGCCGAGCGATGCAGACTTCACGAGGGTTGGAAAGGCAGCCACAGCATAAGATATGCCGATTATGTTTAGTGGCACAGACTGTAGGTTGAAAGAAAAATTAAATATTGAAATAGAACCACTCTTCAAAAACGAAGCGAGCGCAATGATAGAGATAAGCGCCATGTTGTTAAAAGCTAGTCCTAGGGTTCGGGGCAAAGAAGCCATGGCTACTTGTTTGATTTCTTTGAAATTAATAGAGAAAGAAAACTTTGGAGAAAATCCACAATGTCTAGAAGCCAAAGCCTGAACTAAAAAGTGCATAAATGCGCCCAAGGCCACACCGACAGCCAGGCCTACTATGCCCCACATTGGATAAAGGAAAACCACACCAACAATGATTCCAAAATTATAAAAAACCGGACTCAAAGAATAAATAAAAAATTTACGAAAAAGTTGAGTCACTGTACCAAAAAGATTTGAGAGTCCCATCAATATGGGTGAGAGCAACATTATTCTAGAAAGCAAAACTAGCTTGGCTTGATAAAATGGTGTAAATCCAGGAGCGATCAGGTGGGCAAAGAGTGGCATGAGAATAAAAGCCACTAGTGATACAAACACCATCAACATAAAGAATATGGTGAAAAGATTATTTAAATATTTTCGAGCTTCTGGTGTTACTTTATCTCCATCCATTCGAGCAACAATAAATGGAATGAGTACGGTGATTGAGGCCAGTGAAGCAATACAAATAAATATAAGGTCAGGAACTCGAAAGGCTGCATAGTATGCATCCAGTGCTGGTGACGGTCCTATAAAGTGGGCAATAAACCTATCTCGAAATAAGGCTAGCACCTGAGATAAAAAAGCAAACGAACCTAAAAGTATCGCCGCTTGGTTTATGTTCACATATTCTTTACTAAATATTCTGAAAATCTTCTCCATTCATTTATTCAATTACTGCCCATTTTTCTTTACATCTTTAGCGTCATCTTTGGATGCAGTCGTAGGAGGAGTCGGTTTCTTTAGAGAATCCACATACCCTGATAGTTCTTTGTTGTCAGGAGCTAAAGCTTGCGCTCTTTTGGCATAAAACAAGGCCTGGTCAATATCACCTTCGCTTTGTGAAATCTGGGCAAACAAAACAAAACCATCTACATAATCAGGCTTGAGATTTAAAGCTTGAGTTGTATAATCTCTGGCTTCTTTGGTTTTCTTTTGAGCCAAAAACACACGAGCAAGTGATAATTTTAATTCAGGATTTAATGGATTTAGACTAGAAGCATTTGAGTACGCCTCTACTGACTTGTCATATGAATCCGGAACACCAAACAGCCCAGCAGTGCCGTAAACATAACCCAGTGTTTGAAAATTCAGGTAATTTTGTCGGTTATTAGCCACAGCTAGCTGTGCCCCAGATACAGCTTCATCCAGGCTCTTTTGTAAATCTGCTTTTTCAGCGTCAGACAATGCAGAATTTTTATTTGCCAAAGAGCTAAATTTTATTGCGTACACTTGAGCATAAGTACGTAGATATAAATCATTTGTATTTAGAGCAAGTGCTTTTTGAATAGCTGCTTCTGCCTCGGGCATAGTGGTAGAAGATAAAGAACGGCCAAAGTAATTTACTGAGGCAAAACGTTCAAGGTATTTCAAACCAAAACCAGCTGATAAAATAATCATCAGCACTATGATAAATATCGCCACAAAACTCCTCTTGGGATTACTGGAAAATTCAAGAGTTAGTTCTCTGTTTTCTGCATATGACTTTAGCCCAATAAATATACCAGCAAAAACAAAAGCCAAAGAGATAAATGCTACTCCAGTAGAATAGAAGAAGGATGCAGAGAATAGATAAATGGTAGCGAGGAAAAACACAGCAAGTTCAAAATTTACTTGATTTTCTCTGTTGGAAAATACAGATTGGATGCCCGACTTAATAAAGAGCACAAAAAATGCAAGAAGTGAGAGTATGCCGAGTATGCCAGTAAGAGAAAGAAGGGTGGTGAAAAAACCAAAGCCCGATTGAAAATATACATTCCAAAAAGGACTAGTATTTAGATTTATAGATTTATAGAGCCCCCACATTTCTCCAAACTTGTTTGGACCAACGCCCAAGATAGGGTTGTGTGAGATCACAGCTTTAGCAATAGAGAATGTCGCCCCAAAAGAAGGAGTGATATCTGTATTTACAGCGTTTACATAACGTGGCAAGTAACCCCCTATAAATGATCCTGAGACGAAAAAGATAAGTGAGACCATCACCACGGCCAAAGAAAACACTGGAAAAGGAGTACTTCCACTAGTTCCCTGTTGCAACCCTGAATGAAACGAAATTTTGTATATAAAAAGCAATAATGAAAAGATTCCGAGCATTACCCAAATTAGTGAGAAGTTCACAGTTGCCACGAACAACAACGACAGAACGATCAGCACAGATAGAATTATTTTTTTTATTTTTGAAATAGGGAAAAATTCAATAACAAACAAAGAAATAATAATAATAAAACCAAAGAAAAGTCCCAGACTATTCCAAGAACCAAAAACATTATCTATTTTGGAAGAAAAAATACCGAGAGAGAATACGGTTGGAGAAATAATTCTTAAAATTTGGAAAATTAAAGCAACGGAAGTAGAAACAACCACCCCCCACAAAACGAGTCTAGCTTTATGGAAATCTTTCAGCACTATAGAAGACAAGAGCATTAGGAGAAAACAACAGAGCATAAACCAAAATGTCCCTATATCAAACAAGGTGCCAAACAAAGACACATGTGGGACTTTAGAAAACAAAGATGAGGCTAAAAACACCAAAACGACAACAAGGGCAGAGATCAGGACTATAGATCTCGGTAAAACAATTTTTTTATCATAAAGTCTAGCTGATAACCAAGAAATAATAGCAACAGACAACCCCACCACCAATAACAAACCTTTGGCATTCTCAATTGGTATTTTTGAAAAAGGTATAAAAAATATAGGCAAAAGAACAATTACAGAAAATAGTGCCCAGAACGAAATCTTATCTAAGGTATTTGATGACATAATTACTATGATTATACTACAACCCGCAAAGCTTCTTAAACCACAATGTTAATAAGTCTATTTTTGATATAAATTACCTTTCTTACCTCCTTACCCTCCAAATTTTTTAGAACATTTTCATTCAACATGGCTTGTCTTTTTACTTCAACTTCATCTGTGTCTGTGGGCAATAAAATTTCTGCTCGCAATTTTCCATTCACCTGTACTGCTATTTTTACTTCATTATCTACAATTAAATTCGGATCCCATGTTGGCCATTTACTAATGTGAATTGATTTCTTCTCACCCTGTTCGTGCCACAGCTCTTCTGCCATGTGTGGAGCAAAAGGAGCCAAAAGTTGCAGAAGAATTTTATAGTCATTCTGGTGCACAGCTTCAGCTTTTTCCCATTCATTCATGAGCACCATCATCTGTGATATCGCGGTGTTGAATTTATATTCCGCCATATCTTCAGTCATTTTCTTTATCGCTTTATGCAAAGAAGCTGAACCCGTATGTTTTTGTGAAGGAGTGACAATTATTTTATCTTGCAACTTCCAAACACGCTCAAGGAATCTACGTACTCCCACTACCCCATTCGGATCCCAAGGATAATTTGTAGTAACCCCATATGGACCCATAAATGCCAAATACATACGCACAGTATCTGCACCGAGGCGGTCTACTATTTCATCTGGATCTACGACGTTCCCTTTACTCTTGCTCATTTTGTTTCCATCTGGACCCAAGATAAGCCCACGATTCCGGCGCACCTTATAGGCTTCGTCATTTTTAACCAATCCTAAATCATACAAGGCCTTTACCCAAAAGCGTGAATAGAGTAAGTGCATAGTAGTATGTTCCGCACCACCCATATACAAATCTATCGGCATCCAAGCATCTAGGTGTTTAGGGTCCGCAAATTTCTTTTTATTTTTAGCATCGAGGTAACGATAGAAATACCAAGAAGAATCCACGAAAGTATCCATGGTTTCTACTTCTGGTTTCCAACCTTTGCCGAAAATTTTCTCAGTTCGTTTTAATAATTCCTTGCTTCTAGCTAGTGGTGCTGTACCGTCAGGTGTATGGTCTACATCTTTTGGTAGTAGCCATGGTAGGTGTTTATCTGGTATTGGGTACGCCTTACCATCCGGATCATAGACAATAGGAATCGGGCACCCCCAGTAACGCTGGCGACTGATACCCCAGTCTCGCAAACGATAGGTATTCTTTTTAGTACCATAATCTTCAAACCCAGCTTTTTGATAATTCTCAACAACTGGCAAATTGAAAACTTTTGCAAATTCCGCATCTCGTTCATCATCAGCCGGAACAGCCATGATAGCTCCTGTGCCATATCCTGCGAGTACATAGTCAGCTATAAATACTGGAATCTCTTTTTTGGTAGCTGGATTTATGGCGTGAACTCCTTTGAGCTCCACTCCGGTCTTGACCTTGGATTGCTGGCGATCAAGTTCAGATTTCTTTTTTGTGTCAGCAATATATTTTTCTACTTCACTCCAGTTTGAGATCTGTGATTGAAAACTTTGAACAAGTGGATGCTCGGGCGCAAGCACTATGTATGTGGCGCCGTAAATTGTATCGGGTCGAGTAGTGAAAACTTTTATTTTATTTTGAGCAACAGAAAAATCAATCTCCGCGCCCTCGCTTCTGCCTATCCAATTTCTTTGTGCAGATTTTATTTCTTCTGGCCACGCAAGTTTTTCTAAGTCATCCACTAGTCGGTCAGCGTATTTTGAAATTCTTAGCATCCATTGCTCTTGGTTGCGTTGCTCTACTGCCGAACCACAACGTTCACACATACCAGCGTCTACTTGTTCATTGGCTAAAATCGTTTTGTCCTTTGGACACCAATTTACTTTGGTTGTCGCGCGGTAAACCAAATCTTTTTTCAAGAATTGGTTAAACATCCATTGTGTCCATTTGTAATACTCTGGATCACAAGTGATGACTTCCCTTTCCCAATCAAACATACCACCCATAGACTTGAGCTGGTCACGCATGGCATCCATTTGCTTATAGGTCAAAACCTTTGGATCAGCACCTTTATTTATGGCGGCATTTTCAGCTGGTAAACCAAAAGCATCAAAGCCCATAGGATAGAGGACATTAAAACCTTGCATGCATTTGTAGCGCGCAAAAATATCCGTCACTCCGAAAGCGTACCAGTGGCCCGCATGGAGGTTACCAGAAGGGTAAGAAAACTCTACTAAGGCATAGAAGTTTTCTTTACCTTTGACCTTATCTTTAACTTGATAGATTTTATTTTTATCCCACGCTTTCTGCCACTTCTTTTCGATTTTTTTATGGTCGTAATTTTTAATCATAAATCTATCCGATTCTATTCTATTGCTTTTTGAATGGAGGGTAAATATCTTTATCTATTGTTCTTTCAAAACAAGTTCTGCCTGCCTGGTGATCCCAAGATTCATTTATACCACCATAGGGTGGGCGAGCTGACATGGCTACATCCTTTTCAGAATAATAAGGCATTGGAACCATACCTCCACTACTATATTCGCGCCATCCTTGAGGAATAGGCAGGGCAAATGTCGCACATAATTCAAATTTTAAAGCCTTGGCATCTATAACCTTATATTCATACTGCTCTCCTTTTTCAAATTCAGGTGGAACTGGTAAAGAAAAACCGTTGGTTGGATCTGATAATTCTGCTAGCTCAGTTGGCAATTTTTCCTTTTGTTGCCAAAAGCCTATTACTTGATTTTGAATTCCTTGTATATCACCGAGTCGTCGATCATCCAAGCGAAGCATTCTCTGCTTTGCTGGAGAACCCATGACGGAGAAACTAAACCAGATCATCAATACCACAATGATTGAAGATTTAATCGCAGACCAAAGTCCGACAGAAAAACCAAATATTTTTTCCTTAGCCATCAATTGGCAAACATAGTACACGCCGACATAAAGAGCCACAACCAGTGTCACCAAGACTTTCAATATAAATCGAGTAGTGATTTCACCAGACAAGAAATATTTTACTAAGGTTACTAGGTCTACTATCAAAACAATTGAAGCCAAGAATAGAATGATGTATATCATCCACTTCTTCACCAATTGATCAAAGTTGCCCATCATGCCCTTTGTAAATTTATTCCAGAAATAAGATACTATCAAGAAAACTGGGAAGAATATCACTAGGGTGGCTAGAGCAGATCTGATACTTTCGTAATCATAAGTAGAATACCCGTATTGATAATTTGAATTCAAAACATCTGGAAATCTCTTATTAAGGGTGTTAAAAACCAGATTTAGAAATGAAACGACGCTGGTAATCAAAGAAACCAAGACTCCTAATGATAAAAAGAAGAAACCTATGTTTAATTTTGGGCTATTTTGTTGTAAATTTTGTTGTGTTTCCATAGCAGATATTATATCATAATGGTAATACAGAATAAATATGGACAAGAAATTTGAGGAATTTTCTAAAAAACTAACTTACTGGATTGGTTCACCCCAATCCATCATTGTACATACGCTATTTTTTATAGCTATGTTTTGTTTACGATTCTTTGGGGTTTCCCCTTCTGATGTTCTACTGATTTTGACCACCATTGTCTCCTTGGAAGCTATCTACCTTTCTATCTTTATCCAAATGACAGTAAATAAACACAGCGAAGAACTAGAAGAAGTATCTGAGGACATTGAAGAAATCTCAGAAGACATCGAAGAAATCCAAGAAGATGTGGATGAAATTCAGGAAGACGTGGAAGAAATCCAAGAAGAGCACAAGGAGGAACACCAGAAGCTATTCAACAAGCAATAATCTATTAAAATTTATAGAGAGCTCCACACCGCCGTATTGGCTAGTGAAATTATTCGCTCTTTGGATTTTTCTGTCACGCACAATTCCCCTTGAGTGACTACACCATGTAGATCTTTAGTAGCTTCAGTGAGTGCATTCCCTAGAGATAATGAAGAAGCATCTATGGCATAAGAAGTCAGGACAACGAAAAGTGGCTTATTGCTTAGAACTTTGGTTACTTTAGACAATAAATCACCCAGGTCTTCTTCTATTTTCCATGTTTCCCCCTTGGGTCCGCGACCAAACTTGGGTGGATCCATGATCACTGCATCATACTTGTTTCCCCTTTTTATTTCGCGCTCTAAAAATTTTATGGCATCTTCGGGAATTATGCGCATTGGCATTTTTTCCATTCCGGAGAGTTCTTGGTTGTCTTTCACCCAAGTTAGAATTTGCTTGGAAGCGTCGACATGAGTAACATCTGCACCACCACGTAATGCAAACAAACTAGCCACACCTGTGTAACCAAATAAGTTTAAAAATTTGATAGGTCTGCCCGCGCTCTTGATCTGCTTTTCAATAAAATCCCAATGCGGAGCCTGTTCGGGGAAAAATGCCAAATGTCGAAATGGTGTAGGTAAAGCCCAAAAATTCACACCCTCGTAGGACATTTCCCATTTTTTAGGAACTTCTTTATTTAGCTTCCAACCAGCCTTGGCGCCAGTCTTGGAACTCCAAAATTTACCATCCACCTCTGCCCAATCTTTAAGCGGTAGAGTTTTCTTCCAAACCGCACCTTCATATGGTCGCACAAAAGTGTACTTTCCAAATCGCTCAAGCTTTTCACCCTCTCCAGTATCCAAGAGTTCATATCCTGTCTGCGCAGGCAGGTCGTGCCAATTACCGGATGAGAAAATTTTTATTTCAGTGTTTTTCATTATATTAAAAACTCAATTACATCTCCGTCCATTACTATATAATCTTTACCTTCAGTACGTAGCCACCCTTTTTCACGAGCTTTAGAATAACTACCCGCTTCCATGAGCTCTACGTAGGACACGACTTCGGCACGAATGAATTTATCTTTGAAGTCTGTGTGAATAGCCATACCAGCCACAGGTGCAGTACTGCCGATCTTTATAGTCCAAGCCCGAGTTTCATCTTCACCTGTGGTCAGAAAAGTTTCCAGACTCAAGAGTTTGTAACAGGATTTAATCAGATCATCAAGTCCTTTTTCAAAAACTGTATCTATTTTTACTGACGCCCCAGGCACAGCAAACTCTACATTCTCATTTGCTTCTGAAGTATTCAGTACGTACAGCATCGGCTTTAGAGTGAGTAAGTTTAAAGATTTGATTTTAAATTTCTCATCCTCGCTTAGATTAATAGACGTAGCTACCTTGCCTTCCTCTAAAACTTTCTCCAATTTTTTTAAAATTATTTCTTCGGCAATGGCTTCTTTGTCCCCCTTTTTTACATCACGAACTATAGTAGTCAGTCTCTTGGCCACGACTTCCATATCTGAAAGGACTAGCTCTAGATTTATGACTCCAATGTCTTGCAAGGGATCAATTTTGTTCGCCACGTGAATAACAGAAGGGTCTTCAAAGACCCGTACCACGTGAGCAATAGCATCTACTTCACGAATGTTAGAAAGGAATTTGTTCCCCAAACCTTCACCCTTGGAAGCACCAGCCACAAGCCCAGCAATATCTACGAACTCTATCACCGCTGGGATAGATTTTTTAGATTTAGAAAGTTCAGTAAGTTTTTGCACTCGCTCGTCCGGCACAGGCACGATGCCCACTGATGGATCAATGGTACAAAAAGGGTAATTTTCTGCAGGCACAGATTTTTTCGTCAACGCATTAAAAAGCGTGGACTTCCCGACATTTGGCAAACCGACAATTCCTATAGATAAAGACATGGGAGAAATATAACAAAAATACTGCTATTGCGCCAATTTTTTCAGCTCGGCTTCGTACTTTTTCATCACCACCATGGATGCTGTGGCCTGATCAGAACCAGTCTTTATCCTATGCTGTATTTCTTCGGCAATAGTTTTAAAAAGCTCAGGATTCTTTTCCATCATAAGTAGCACACTATCTATCTGAGATTCTGGCACTCCTTGTTTCTTCAACATTTGTTTCAGTAAAAAATTTTTTATCATAAAATATTATTCTCCTAGGGTTTTTAATTTTTCTTTTAATTTTTCTTCTTCCAGCTTTACCTGCTCCAATTCTCTGGTTAACTCTTGACTCTCTCCTTCTAATTCTGTAAATTCTTCCTTTAAGTCTTTTACGTTGTGTACCTTTTCAAAATACCTGTCGCGGTGAGATTTCTTGGTTAGCAATAATACTATTATCGTCAATATTCCTACACCAAACAATCCATATATAGTCACCGTACCTAAATTATTCTTTAATATAGACCATATTGAGGAATCCTGAGATTGCACTTCTCCAGGTAAAGCAATCCACTTATCTACCAATATTCCCCTATCGTTTACACCTATTTGAGACAATCCTTTTTCCAATATAGATTGCAGAATGGCTTTATTCTTAGTTAAAGCAAAAGATGGTTTGTAGTCCAACCCAGTATTTCCGACAATTTTTACACTACTTAGTACTTGCTTGGATAAATAATATGACAGGGAGGCCACGTCCATAATCGCAGCATCCACTTCACCGAGGACTACTTGCTGTAGTCCCACTTCATCATCCGTAACGCCATCTCGCACTACGCGAGGATAATTTTTACTCACATACTTCTCAACAGCAGAACCATCAACCATTGCCACTCGCTTACCATTAAAATCATTCAGGGTGAGTCCATTTCTTTTATCTGCGTCTTTACGCACCACGATGACCACAGGCACTGTGGCGTAGGATTCAGTGAAAATCAAATTGTCTTCAGTGGTGACATCTGGAGTAAAGAAAGCCACATCACCCTTACCACTTTGGATTTCAGTACTTATTTGAGCGCGAGATCTTGGAGTTAAATATTGAATCTTTGCTCCAATCTTCTCCGCAACCAATTCAATATAATCTATGGAAAGGCCCTGAATATTCCCTGAAGGATTTTGATATGAATATGGTGGATTGTTTTGCTCAGGATAAACTACGATTGTGTTGTTTCTTTCTTTCAGCCACAAAGTTTCCTCTGGAGTCAGCAGGTCTCTAGTCTGCGCAAAAACATGCAAAGAAGCCAGCATGGAAAGTGAGAATAATAATGTTGCTAGGGTTATTTTTTTCATTGCGGTTTATCTGGAGTTACTATGTTATCAATAGTTTTATCCATCATTTTATCTTGACGTTCCAGCTGATGACCAGACAACTCAATTTGTTCTTCTTCCAATCCAAGCTTTTTCTTCAACACCCGCATTCTCTTCCATGAATACCAAGGGATAAAATATATTATAACACCGAGTCCAACCACAGGAATCAATAGCCCCAATACGTTTATTATGACCACTAGGGCCTTCACTATCTTACTATCACTCACCAACAATTGGACACCTAGTCCTGGCTTCTCTACATTAGCATCTGGGTCCACCAAAAATGGAGTAGCATTATAAACTCCAGCCACTAGGTTGGTAGCACTGGTGTATTGGAATCCACCTTCAGCATCATTTTTTACCAGAACTTCATCTAGCCTTTTCTTTTTAGATTGGAGTATTTCCAAGAATTTTTCACCCACGGATTTAAAGGATACGTCTTTAAAAACAATTTTTGTTAGAGCATTTGGTTCTCCTTTTCCTTTTAGGTAGGCATTACTTTTCGGATCCACTGCTGGTGAATATTCGGTGATGACGGGCAATGCTGCCAATTTACTACCAGGCAAGGCAGCTATAGTTTGATATTGAGAAAATGATTGCCCTGGAATTATACTTAGTTTGGCAGAGCCAAGTGTAGCTAAAATATTTGTACCCCGTCCATCGTTAGCCAATATTGCCCCTTCACTAAAGTTCAGTATCGCATTACCGGTGTTCTGTGCTTCAAAAGTAACCCGAAACACCAAACCATTGTCTCCCTGAAACCCTGGATTCAATATAATACCCTCGAAGTTAATTTTATTTCTGCCTATCTTGGGATCTTGTGTCCATAAATTGATGATACTTCGTTCTTTGGATATAGAAACAACTTTAATCAGATTTTCTGGAAATGATAGTACACCCGAGATGGCATTAATAGATTGCAGGTTCGACTGAGTTTTTACATCTAAGACAAAACGCTCACCCACTTCTACTCTTGAAGGTGGCGTGCTGAGATATATATTTTGATTAGCACCACCAGAAAACTGTGCACCCACTTGGTGCACACCGAGAAAAACTACAAACATTAGACAAAAAATCTGAAGATATCGGGAAAATCTCATATTTTATATTTTAACAATTTAAAGCCCAAAATACCAGACAGGGCCAAGAGGACAAGCATTAGAACCAAAAGCTTTGACGGCAAAATTCCCGGAATCACGGTATTGGCGTCTTGGAAGTTGCCGTAGAAATCAAAAGCTCGCACGATGACACTTCTAGAGAAAATACTCTTGGCTATAGGTTGTGGACTGTTTGAATCCTGCCACTCACCCACTCCTATCTTGATTTGATATTTCTTGATACCAGAATCCGCATCCTCGGCTTTAAATACTATCATGTCTGGAGTTTCTGAAAATACTGAGGACGATATGACTGATAAATCAAAAATGTTCGGCGGAGTTACATCTACCGCGCCATTGGTGGTGGTCGGCGATATAATATTTTTGACCGCCACTATGATATTTTTCTTCTCGTGTTCTAGGGCAGTTCCCTTACCATCATGTTTTAAAATCGTTGTGTTTAAAAAAGAAAAATCTGCATCACCTGCTCCCTTGGCCACAAATAGGAGCCGAGCTATTGGCGTTGGGCTGATGCCTTTCTTTTGTGGATCATATAAGCCAGAAACTCCGCCGGGTATGATTCCACTCATGCTGATAGTACCAGCATCATCATGTGGGGAATCAATCCAAATTCTTACCACTGTATTTTCATCCTTGTATCCGGCAAAAGATAATAGATTTTCATCATAATTTATAGATACATTTATCGAGTTGATGAGGTTGCCTAGAGTATCCGCATTCACCGCCACCTCAAAAGTCTCACCTATGCTCACGCTACTCGGAGCCTTGAAGTAAATGCTGGCTTTGGACTCTACTGCACTTGCTTGATTCACAGCCACAAAAAACCCAATGAAAAGTATGGTTAGTGGAAGAATAAATTTTAATCGTTTTATTTTTTTCATATTTATGTGATTAACCAGTCCACCAGAAAGCCAAGATAGAAAAGTCTACAAGGTCAATCTTGTTATCTCTGTTTGTATCTACGCATTTAGGCGGATTGGGTTTATTGTACCAAAAAGCCAACACAGAGAAATCTACTAAATTTATAATCCCATCATAATTGCAATCTCCTGGAATATTTTCCACGATGTCGGTGTTGGGTATATTCAGCTCGCCAATGATAAATTTCACGAGCTTGGTGATTCTTGTGTCGTTCAAATATCTAGCGTAAACCACATAATCTCCCTTCGGTAAATTCTGCATAGGAAGTATTATTTTATAAGTTCCATTTTTATTAGAAGTGAGTGTAAAACTCTTTTTTTCCTTACCCTCGATAAAAACTTCCATATCCGCATTTGGCAAACTGTGTCCATAAACTGTCAGGTAGTCTCCAAAACGAACCTCAGCTTTGTCGGTGACTATGGTTGGGGCAAACTTTATTCCGCTCAAATGGGTGACATAGCCCGTATAGACAACTATGGGGTAATTGATAAGCAGTGATTTATTTCCTGACACATCCATGGCATATAGAGTATAGATAGTGGTGGTGTCATATTTTTCTTCCAATGTCGCACTAAAATATCCAGAGGTGTCGGCTAAAACAGATATGGCCTTCGTGCCTTCTTTAAGTATTGTCACGATAGCTTTAGGATAAGCGTATCCAGAAAAGCTCACCGCAGTACGAGGTAATCCAAAACCACCAGTCGTTGGGGTGACAGTAACAGTACCTACTTGTGCCGTTACGGTTACTTCTTCCGTTTCGGTTAATGTCAAAGCCTCTGCTACATGAGCAGACATGTTGCAGACAAAAAAGAGTAGAAGGAATCCACTTATGAAAGTTGAAGTTTTTTTAGAGAGAAGAATCATGAGAAGGCATAGATGGAGCATGTGTATTCATGCCAACTTTCGCTTTCTCAATAATGAATCTGTTGTAGCGCTTGATAAGTTTTTTACCACCCCAAAATACAATAATAAAGAGAAGTATCATTACCAACACGAGTTGCCAAGGAAATACAAAGAACCAAGCAGTCTTTTTGACTTGCAGGGCTTGGGTTCCATAAGTTAGGTTTAAGTGTGCAGAATAAAGTCCAACCGCGAAATTTTTCCACTGATAAGAAACGTCACTCCAAAACTTTTTAGCAAAGTTGGTGGGTGCTACATAATCCATAGGACGTTCGTATTCTACCCAATCCACGTTATACTTTCTGGTACTTAGGGGTAAAACATTTCCTTCAGATGGATTGGCATTTATTTTATCGCTTGGCAAAAACAAAGTATCTAATATTGAAATTTTACCTTGTGGCTTAATTCTGTCTCCTCCATCATTCTTGAATCTATATTCAAATGAGACTGGAAGCGTGTTGTAGAAAAATTTATTATCTTTGGTGTTGAAATTGAGTAAACCTCCAGCTTCTTTCACATCACCATTTACTGACAGCAGGACAAGTATTCCTGTCTTTGCACCGATAGACACTCCTTGTCCAGCAGGAGAAGTACCCCAGAAAAGAACAGCAAAGTGTCCTCCGGGTTCGGCATTTGTAGGGATAGTTATTTTAAATGGAATAATTTTTTGCTGACCAGGAGAAAGTGTGGCTGATTCATCTGTCTTCATCCATGTTCCTAGTCCTTCCTTTGGATCTACGAAGGCTGGACTACCTGACTCTCCTTGAGCTTCAAAGTTAGAAAATGAAGAATAATATGTCTCGATATTATTAGTCTCATTTATAAGAATAATTTCTTCGCTTACTACGTCTCCGGGATTACCTTTTACCTCGAAACGTGTCGGTGAAATAGTCAGAGCGTCTGCAGTGGTCGGCAAACTAAGCCAAGACAACATTGCTATCGCAAAAATTGCCAGTGAAGTTCTGTAATTCGGGTATTTCTTCATTATGCGAATGATAATTATAAATTGTTAAAAGGTCGCTGTTCCTATGAAGGTAAGCGTGTCTGCGTAGTCTGCATGAGCAGGTACTGATCCACTGATAGCAGCGTTTACTACCACTTCAGCATGGCCAGAAGCCAAGACAGAAGAAGAAGTAACTATATTTGCAGGAGTAGTGGTAAGTCCACGAATAGGGTTAGTTGCAGATGCGAGAGCACAAGCAGCTGCATCGTATGTACCCGCGGCACGAATGAACCCAGTCAATCCAGCTGTCGCCACACACAATCCATAGTTAGAGGTTCCAGCAGCCATTGTACCAGTGGAGCTGGCAATAGTATCAGCTGGTGTAGAAGTAGATACTAGTCCACTTGCACCGTTAGCATTTTGCACAGTAACATTCAAACCACCTGATGCGTTTGTTGCGGCCTCGAGAACAATCATTTTAACTGATGAAGAATCAGAGTGAGTCACTGATCCTGTAGAAAGTGTCCCGAGTTCCACAGTATATGGAGCAGATGATTCATCAGAACCAAAGTCAGCCTCAGCATCTATATCAAAAGTAAGAGTCTGGTTTACAGAAGCAGAAATTGTAACTTGGTCGTCATCAATAATATCTACAGTGATAGTTCCAGAATCTCCGAATGCTCCACCTATAACTATAGTATCGTCATCATCCACGTTAGTAGCATTTACGATTGTGGACGCAGATCCCGTACCACCAGTTGTAGCAGCAGTACCCCAGACTAGACGCATACAGAATCCAGCAGTGAGGGCTTGGTCTGTTTCAGGATCAATTGTAATTACATTTCCAGTTACGTCCACATTCCAGTCGGTAGCTGTTGCACCAGTGGTAGCAACTACTTCATCTGTATATGTAGCAGTAGAACATGTTCCACTGTCTCCGAGCTCTATGTCGTAGTTGGTAGCAGACTCGGCAGCAAGCACGAATTCACTACTAAAAGTGAAGGAGATTGTATCAGCAGTACCAGCTTGTATTCCAGTTGGAGTAGCAAATTGTATGGTACCTGATTCACTGTTTGCACTTACTTTTAGTCTTCCAAAAGTAGCTTTTGCAGTAGTGATACTAGCAGCTTGAGCTGGCATCGGTGCAATAATAGATAAGAGTGCGACCATTACCACAGAACCCAAGAAACGTGAAAATGCGGACTGTCTAAAAAATTTAATCATATTTTTTTAATTACTAATAAATTCCAACTAAGCTATTACCACTTATTTATAATATATATATGAATATTATAGCAAAGACAAGGCCACAAACATATGGAATTGTGTGTGGATAACTTAGTCTGTAAATAAAATCCTTAGAAAGTTCCAGTCATTATGAATGTTAGCGTGTCAGTATAGTCCGTGTGCGCTGGAGAAGTAGTGCTAATCGTTGCATTTACCACCACTTCTGCGTGCCCATTGGTTAGCGCTCCAGAAGAGTTCACTATGCTTATGGGTGTGGTGGACAATGCCCTTATACCATTGGTTCCAGAGCTAAGCGCGCATGTATCTGACACATAGCCAGTAGAGCGTGAGAATCCAGTCAAGCCCGAAGTAGCTACGCACAATCCGTAGTTCGCCGTGCCGGCAGACATAGTGCCTGTAGAGCTAGGTATAGAATCTGCTGGTACAGTGGCAGAAGTGAGTCCACTGGCACCACCGGCGCTTTTAACCGTAACCACCACTCCACCTGCTGCGTTTGAATCTCCTTCTAGAACTATCATTTTAATAGTAGAAGTATCGGAAACTTTTACTGACGCAGTAGATAGAGTTCCAAGCGGAACTGAGTAAGGTGCTGAAGATTCACCATTAGAAAAATCTCCCGCTGTGTCAATATCAAAAGTTATGGTTTGCGCTACGTCTTGATAATACAAAAATCCATAATTTGCTTTAAAGGAAGCTGAGGATGCTCCACCCATGGACCCTAGAATATTTCCAGATCCTACGGCTTGAAAATTTGTGGAAGTTCCAAAGCCTCCACCAGTTCCGACTATCGGATCATGAATAATAAAATTTGTACTAGTCAGGTCAGAAGCGTACACAGACACACCCAAAGACGCAACCAAAAAACACAAAAATAATTTAAGTGCAGATGAGGTGGAAAAATTTATTTTATTTTTATACTTTTTTTGTAAAAGCATAATAATTAAAATTCATTTTTATTTGAACCTGAAGTTGTAGAATTTATCTTGGTATTAGAAAGTTCTTCGGGTTTGTTTGGAAAATCACCGGTATTGACTGGCGCCATGTTTACAATTTTTTTAATTATCGGATCATAGAGAATAGCCTTCTTGGCATTTGTATATATCAAAACTTTATCTCCCTTTTTTGCATCTGCAAAGAAAGCTTGGTTTTTGAGTGCACTAGGATCAGACACTGTGGCAATGGTTGGTGTTTCATTTGTAGGCAACACTATCAACTGACCTACCTCTTCGGTCAGCATTTGTATTTCTGTACGATTTACAGCTTCGGGGTTGTTGTAGGAAATATTATTTTTGTAAAAATATCCACCGATAACTACTACAGTCACTAATAGAAAGACTGCAACAAATGGTAAATGTCTTCCAATGAATTTGCCCATATGTTTTATCATATCACACCTCTTACCACCACAAAAGAAAACTGACTAGATATTGAAGTGGATTAACGATAGGAAAACCAGACTGGTAAACGGAAGCCAGATTGCTTTTACCGTCCAAGAAGCCACTGTCTCCCCCTCCGCCACCGGCACCACCACCACAACTACCGTTAAATACAATTGTAGGGGGTGTAGAGTAGTTACTACCACCAGAAGTTATGTTTACGTTTGTCACAGCGCCACTAGATACTACTGCGGTTCCAGCTGCACCAGAACCCCCACCTCCACAGAAAGATACTGATGGAGGTGTAGCATAGTTTGTACCGCCGGAAGTTATGCTTACACTTTCTACTAAACCATTGGACAATACTACGGTACCACCAGCACCACTAGGCACGCCACCATCACCACCGCCTCCACCGCCAACTCCGCCTCCGCCAACTTGACCATCGGGGTTAGCTGATGCTTCCACACCACCTCCACCACCGCCCTTAGATATAAATTTCCAACAAGAACCGTTGTTACCAAGGTCTATGATGGTTGCACTTGGGGAAATATTGTTACCACCAGCACACGCAGAATCTTTCAACCTAACGTAGGCAACGTTTGCAGTAGAATTAAATGTTGCAGTCCATGAACTACCAGAAGTAGTTGAGCTCAACTCAAGGAAGCTACCAGTTTGACCCGCCACACTAAATGTTCCATTGAAAGTATAACTATTACCATTCTTAAATTTCAAAAACTTTGATCCACCATTTGAAGGAGTAACTGTAAAGTCATGGAAGGCGATATTACTTGCACCACCGATGATTGTAGTAGAACCATTTACTGACTCACTGCCAACTGCATAAAATGTAGAAGGTGAATTTTGATTGTTATATTCGGTGGTAATCCAACCAGCACTGCGAATTACATTTGAATAACGAACTTCGTCAAATTGCTCATTGGCATCAATACCACCGGTTTGGTTTTCTCCAAACTTAAAATCATTTGGGCTGTCACTTTGGACCGTTCCCAATGTCGGTTGTGGGGCAGTGAGTGATTCCGCTACTCCATCCAAATAGATAGTTGGAGCGTTTCCAGCGGTTGAATTGTTCATTGTCACCACAATATAGTACCAAGGTGTAGTACTGTTTAGTTTTGTAGTACCATAATAAATTGCTTGACCAAATGTTGAAGCTGTCCAATTTTCATCATAAAATATTTTATGACCATTTGTGGCATCACTTCCTCTACGTAAACGTAGCGCCCAACCTGCAGTATTTAGACCCTTGGTGAGAAGCGCATAATCAGTACTGGAGCCAGGAACAGAATTTCTCTTGAGCCAGAATGAAATAGTCTTTGTGGTGAATCCATCAATTGAGGCATTGGATCCATAGTTAACGTTTTGGTCTGTTCCATTGGTTGAAGAAGCACCACCAATTTTTCCAGTTACAGCAGTAGTGCCTGTGATAGTTCCATTATTTCCAAAATAAGTTGAATCAACAGCTGAAAGAGTAGAGCCGTTTGGTAAGTGACTTACCAATTTGTATCCAGGATCCCAAGTAGCTGGTGCGTTGGATTGATCGCTAGAAATATTACTATTTCCGTAACACATATAGAATACTGTGTCGGTGCTACTAGATAAAACAGGAACTCTAACCCAATAATTTACTAATCCAGATGATGCAGTATATGTTTCTGTTTCCCACGGCATCTTTCCAGAAGAACAGTTGCTGTTCGTGTAGAAGCCAACATCATACCCTGATGCATTCAGGACCTTACCTCCATTTTGAGTTGTTGCCAAGTAAGAGTAAGTACCAGAAACAAGGACTGGGAAATTTACCTGGTTGGATGCAGACACTTTTGTATGATCTACGGTGATAGCTCTATAATATTGGAATTCAGAAACTCCCGGGTTGATGGTCACGGTGCGAGATCCGCTAGTGAAAGTACCATCATTAATCAAGTTTCCACTGAGTGCCAAGTTGGTAGGTGCAGTAAATGTTGCCCCAGAATCAATTTTCAATCCATTGCCGAGAGTAGTAGTCTCACCACTACCACCTGTATAAGTTCCCTTTACGTGTATATTGTCTACAGACACATCTCCACCCGGAGCAAATGTCTTACTATCATCCACGTGAATTTCCACGCCAGAATCACCAACTAGATTTGAACCAGTGACATTGACTGGTATATCAGAATCGTTAGTTTTATCATAGGTTGAAATATTTGCATTAGTTATTGAGGAACCAGTTTCATAACGCAACCATGCAGTATTTTTTACCAAAGAAAGTCCTGTAATATTTGTAGCGCTATCCACCGCTCTAGTGTAGGTAACACCCTTGTCCGCCCCAGCAGTGTCCATAAATATAGTAACAATATTATTAGAAGATACAGTTTTATTTACAGTAAACACTCCTGTAGCTGTATTACATACGACATTTGTTTTAGTTCCACCATTTACTGAGATAGCAATGTTGGTATTCGCTCCACATCCAGGCCAAGGAGAATTTCCGGATTCATCATCATATACAGTACCAGATATAGTAACTGTAACTGCTGGAGTCACTGGACTACCAGTAGGCACAGTTCCTGCATCATAGTTGCCTCTTGAATCTTTCGTAAATATTTTGTAGTAGTAGGGAGTACCATTTGAAAGTGAAGTATCTTGGCAAGTTACTGCTGGTGGAGAGCCGGCCAGTACACAAGCTACTGTAGAGCTACCGATGGTATTGCCCACTGAATATGTGGTTCCCTCTACTGGTACATCCGTCACTACTGATGTAGTTCGTCGCAAGACCACCACTGTTCCAGAAGTAGTGAAGTCACTATCAGCTGGGTTGGTCCAAGCCAGGTCAACCACAGTACTACCACTTGATGCAGTAGATGAAGTTACCCCTGCTGGTGAAGCATTGTCTACAGTAATAGTTGCAGAGTCTGTGTCTGTGCCAGTGGTAGCGTTTGTAGCAGTGATACTAGTCACAGTAGCGGTAGTTGCATAGCTTGCTCCTGGTACTGCTGGCATAACTGCATGAGATTTGGGAGTTATTATAATTGCGTAATCTGTGGGCGTAGTTGTGACACCAATAGCACAGGAAGTAAGGAGTACAGTGTTGGATGATGGAGTGGCAGAACATTTAGAAACTCCACCACCGGTTTGAATATCAACAGTGGCAATGTTGTTAAAAGCTCCAGTTGGACCTAGAGTTACTGTTAGTCCAGTGACGGTGTCTGTACCTGAAGAAGTTGAAAGAGAGAAGCGATCAATTTCAGTAGCAGCTGCTCCAGGGCCTATGGTGCTGTTTCCCCCATCGGTACCGTCGCCGATAACTGTAGAAGACGGCACGATGTACGCCACTATTATTCCAGCTTCGTTCAAAGTGGTCGTATGTGGCGTAGTGGTATATTCAGCATCTATACCAATGTCAGTATTTCCTGGTGGGTAAGTTGTAGAATGAGCAAATTGTGTATATACAGCGTTAGACGTAGTCAGTACCTTGGGTGTAGCTGTTCCATTTAAAATAATATTGTGTACTGGACTATTAGAAGTAGAGTCTACTTTTGCAGAAATCCAACCCATATAATCTACAATATTGGCTGATGAAATATTCG
>JAGOPQ010000021.1 GCA_017991915.1 Minisyncoccota bacterium
CTCATACAAACAGTCCAGATTTTGATACTTATATGAGCTATATGCGAATGTGGGGAGCAAAAGGTGGAGGGGGTAACAATTATGTTGCTTGCCAGAAAAATAACTAACTGAAAATTAAAAAACCCTCAGACGAGGGTTTTTTAATTTGTTTATGCCTTTGGTTCTTCTGGAGGAACGTCTTTAGCTTCTGCGTCGATTGGCTCCTGGCCTTCAGGAGCCGCACCTGCGCTCGCATCTGGAGCGGCCTTACTTATCGCTTCCCCTATTTTACTCATCTCTGTGTTGAGTTCAGTCGTTGCAGTTTTGATAGCTTCCATATCTGTGCCATCTTTGAGTCCTCGAAGTGCAGTAATCTTCGCATTTACTCCATCCTTCACATCTGCTGGAATTTTATCTTCGTTATCCTTGATAGCTTTTTCTGCAGTGTAGATTATCATCTCTGCAGTATTCTTCACATCTACCATTTCCTTTTTCTTTTTATCTTCTTCAGCGTGAAGCTCGGCATCCTGTTGCATCTTTTTGATATCTTCTTCTTTGAGTCCAGAGCTTGCTTCGATTTTAATAGATTGAGATTTGCCAGAAGCCTTGTCTTTTGCAGTCACGTTCAGTATTCCGTTTGCATCCACATCAAATGAAACTTCAATCTGGGGAACTCCGCGAGGTGCTGGTGGTACTCCGTCTAGGATAAATCGGCCTAGGCTCTTGTTGTCGCTAGCCATTGGGCGTTCACCTTGCACTATATGAATCTCCACACTGGTCTGGTTGTCTCCAGCAGTAGAGAATATTTGGGACTTACTAGAAGGAATAGTTGTGTTCCTTTCGATAAGCTTTGTACCTACACCACCGAGAGTCTCAATACCTAGAGATAGCGGGATGACGTCTAGGAGCAGCACATCGCGCACATCTCCTTGGAGTACTCCAGCTTGCACCGCAGCACCAAGGGCTACGACTTCGTCTGGGTTTATGGAAAGGTTTGGAGTCTTGCCGAATACTTTCTTTACCTCTTCCACAATCTTTGGCATTCTGGTTTGACCTCCGACCATGATGATCTCATTCATTTCTTCCATCTTGAATCCAGAGGCAGTCATTGCACGCTTGGTTATCTCGATTGAGCGAGAAATATATTCATCCGCGATGGATTCGAGTTGAGCTCGAGTCATCTTTAGCAACAAGTGTTGTGGTCCTTCAGCAGTAGAAGTGATGAATGGGATATTGATTTCAGTTTCGATAGCAGTAGAAAGTTCAATCTTTGCCTTTTCTGCAGCTTCGTCTAGGCGTTGTAGGGCTAGCTTGTCATTGCGAACATCTACTCCAGAAGTTTTCTTGTACTCTTCAGCAATCCAAGCAATGATCTTGTGGTCAATGTCTCGGCCTCCTAGGTGGCTGTCTCCATCTGTAGACTTTACTTCGATGACATCATCACCAATTTCTAGTACAGACACATCGAATGTTCCACCTCCAAAGTCGTAGACGACGATCTTTTCATTTTTCTTTTTATTAAATCCATAAGCCAGCGCCGCAGCTGTAGGCTCGTTTATGATTCTCTTTACATCTAGGCCGGCAATCATTCCCGCATCCTTGGTAGCCTTTCTTTGCGCATCGTTGAAGTATGCTGGTACGGTGATGACTGCTTCGGTGATTTTTTCTCCGAGCTTAGCTTCCACATCTGCTTTGATCTTACTCAAAATCATGGCAGAGATTTCTTCTGGGCGCATCCACTTCTCACCAATTTTAACCTCTACTCCACCGTCAGTACCTTTTTGAAGTTTGAATGAAGCATTCTTTAAATCTTTCTGAACTTCTGGATCTTCAAAGTTGTGACCCATGAATCGCTTGATACCATAAATGGTATTTTCTGGGTTGGTCACAGCTTGGCGCTTCGCCAATAAGCCCACGAGTCTGTCGCCATTCTTGGCGATAGCCACGACGGACGGAGTGGTGCGTGCACCCTCTACGTTTTCAATAATTTTTGGTTGTCCGCCTTCGATGACGGCAACAGCTGAATTTGTAGTACCCAAATCTATTCCTATGATTTTTGACATATGATTTTGCTAAATCACGTCGGACCAAGTCCATTGGGGGCCCACGCAATTTTTGTTTAAATTCCCGACCCGAATCGGGGTTAATAATTAATGTAGACCTATTATAAACAAGTCTAAAAGAATTAGCAAGTTTTTCGTGGTCACGAACTACTTGCTAATTCCTAATATAAATTATAATATATGGGTATGTCAAGGAAGAAAGACTATTCAGGTAAAATAATTAAAATAATAGGTCAAAAGCCGGCCATATCTGTGGAAGAAATTCAAAATGGCTTTGAAGACCAGCATAAGTACTCTGTAACTAGATCACTAAAGGGTCTTCGTGATGCAGGGTTGATTGAACCCCTTACCTCTTCTCACCATGAGTATGCTCGTCTGACCAAGGAAGGGAGAAAGAAAATGCACAGTCTCATCTTAGAAAGTGACAATGCTCTAGTGCCTCAGACTTGGGATGGACTTTGGAGAATAATAATCTTGGATGTTCCCGAAGAACGAAAAAGTGAACGCGAGAGTTTGCGTTACTTGCTCAAAAAGGCAAACTTTGTTTGTATAAAAAATACAGTTTGGATTTCTCCATTCCCCTACGAACATCTTTTCACAAATATAAAACATGATCTAGGTTTTACTACCGAGCTCATGATCATAGTGGCTGACAAGCTCGATGAAGAAACCAACCGTGCTTTTCTAGAAGCAGTAAAAGTTTAAATTCCTTTTACTAACTTCATCACCCCTATTAAAAATAGTATTATAAATTAAAACGTAACTTAATTGACGGCCGTCAATTGTGTTACAAAAATTAGTTTTCATTTATGTGGCCAAAACCCTCCTTGCCCTTAAATTTAACCAAGAGATTTCTTTTCCCAGCTTCTTGAAAGAAATTATTTACTGCAGTTTTATAAACATCAATAAACATAGGTGAAGTTTTATCACCCTTGTATTTAAATATTAATTCTTCGAGAACCTCCACCTCATGAGCGCCCATCATATCTGGGTGGCTCATTAAATTTATTAGAAGCTCATCTGCTTCTTTTATAAAACGTTGGTCTATTTCACTTATTATCGCTTGATAAAGTCTAAAAGATTTGTAGTCTACGGATGTGACTGATTCTGGTTTTAATGGTTGTGATTCGTTCATTTATTTATTTATGATTTCTCTTGGATGCGTTCTAGGGCCAAGATAAAGGCACCCATGCGTAGACTAGTATTGTATTCTTTGGATTTAGACAAGATATTTTGCGCGGCGGTATTCATCAATGATTTCAATCTATCAAATACCTCTCCTTCAGTCCAGTGTTCGTTTTTGAGGTTTTGATCCCATTCAAAATAGGAAACGGTTACCCCACCAGAGTTTGCTAGTATGTCTGGAATCACCGCTATTCCCTTTTTGAACAATACCTCGTCAGCTTCTGGGGTTGTCGGACCGTTGGCGAGTTCTAGGACAACTTTAGTTTTTATCTTATCTGCATTCTGGTCAGTAATTTGATTTTCAAATGCAGCTGGCACCAACACATCACATTCTATTTCTAGCAATTCTTCGTTTGTGGTAGTTGTGCTTCCTGTAAAGCCAGCCAGTGATCCAGTTTGCTTCTTGTGTTCCATTAATTTTGTTATGTCCAATCCATCTGGATTGTAAACTCCTCCTTTAGAGTCTGATATTGCTACCACAGTGTGTCCATGTTCCAAGAAAATCTGTGCAGCGTTGCTACCCACATTTCCAAAACCCTGCACTACTACTTTACACTTCTCAGGAAGCCCTAGTGAAGCACGCAAAGAATCAAAAACATAAAACCCACCGAGCCCAGTAGCCGGCCCACGTCCTTCAGAGCCACCAGCATTGATAGGTTTTCCGGTAAATGTAGCTCGAGTCTTGTCTCCAGTAATTTTTTCAAATTCATCTGCCATCCACGCCATGATCTCTGGAGTGGTGTTCACATCTGGGGCTGGCACATCTTTGTGAGGACCCAGAATATCTGATAGTCCAGCTACCCAACCTCGAGAAAGCTTTTCTAGTTCGGTTTTCGATAATTTTGTTGGATCTACTGTGATGCCACCCTTGCCTCCACCCATGGGTATACCAGCCACAGCGCACTTGAGCGCCATCCAAAAAGCCAAAGCTTTGACTTCGTTTACTTCAGTATCTGGATGATAACGAATTCCCCCCTTGAATGGACCCAGGGTGTCGTTGTACTCCACTCTATATCCATCAAAAACTTTTACCGAACCATCATCCATGTGTACTGGTATGGCAATCCGAACATCACGCTTGGGCTGACGCATGATGGCCAAGAATTCTGCATCAAAGTTTTTTATTTTTGCTACGGCGTCGAGTTGCGCCATCGCGTTCTCAAATGGGTTGTGCATATTATTGTGCACTTACATCCTTGAAAGTAATATTTGCAGGAATTGCGAACTTAGAAGAATCTGCAGACCAAGCTTCACAACTGTAGTCACCTATTTGTTCAGCGTTAAAGCTATAAGTGCCAGATACTGGTGCAGATGTGTCTCCAGTGCTTGCCACCACTTTGGCTTTGAAGCCCATACTTGGTAGTGCAGAACTCCAGCTATAAGTGTATCCATCGCGGACTATCATTGTGGAATCTATACTCATGCCACTGACTTTGGTGTTGTATTCACCACGAATCATAGAACCATCTATATAAGTAGTACCCACAGTAGTAGTGTTGTTTACATTTTGATTCACCGTACATTTGTATGAACCACCATTTTTGATAAATTCACTGAAAGCCATTTTCTTACCTGCCGTTTCTGGCTTTGTGGTATCTGTAGTTTCCGTACCAGTAGTGCTGACTTCTTTTTGAGTATCAGCTCCACCCTTGTCTTTATTAATAGCGAAATATCCTCCAACAACTATCACCCCCACCACAAGCACTGAAATTAAAGTTTTTGACATAATATTTTTATATTATTTGTAATCTAAATATTTTAGCACAATTTAGTATTCAATCGTAATTGGGAAAGAGATGGACGCATCATGTTCTGGTAGACCAGAAGCGTTGTCTTTTTGTATCACTAGTGTAGCCGGGCCGATATAAGAATCAGGAACCTTCACTGTCGCTTTGAATGGCACAAAGTTTTCTGTCATCCACTCACCTTCTGCAGTGGCAAAACTACTGACCAAAACTTTTCCATTTTTATCTAAAACCTGAAATGGGAAAGATCCTTCAAAGAACCAAGTTCCTCGTGCCTTGCCTATGACGCTGAATTCTTTACCAGTCACTGCATCTGGAAATGGCAATTCCACGGTTATGAGATCAGTGGAAGCGTTGTTGTAGGTAATTTGAGAGACAGGAGTAGGCTCGGGAACAACTTCAGTTTTCTTTTCAGACTCTAGAATTTTGTCTACCAACTTTGGCACCCATGTCTTTTGAGTAGCTAACAAGCCAAGACCGATAATTATTAAAACTAAAAGAAAAATTCGTATAAATTTAATCATGTATATATTATACCATTAAACTCTCTCTCCTATTTGTTGGCGCCACATAGCAGAATACAATCCTTGTTTTGCAAGGAGTTCGGCATGAGATCCGGATTCGGTGATGACTCCTTTTTCCAAGACATAGATAGTGTCAGCGTGCATGACGGTAGATAGCCGGTGAGCTATGAGTATGGTGATGTGTGAACTTTTTTCGGAAATACTTTTTATGGTCTTACTGATTTCTTCCTCGGTCAGGGAGTCCAGCGCAGAGGTAGCTTCGTCAAAGATGAGAATGTTTGGCTTGCGGAGCAGTGCGCGAGCTATGGATAGGCGTTGCTTTTCTCCACCAGAGATTTTCATTCCACCCTCACCTATCAATGTCTCTAGTCCTTTACCTCCACGTTCTAGTAAGTTTTGGCATTGAGCTTTGTTTAAGGCGTCTAGGCATTCAGCATCAGTAGCGTTTGGAGCTACGAAGAGTAAGTTCTCTCTGATAGTGCCGGCAAAGAGCTGGGTGTCTTGAGTCACAAAGCCAATCTGCACGCGGAGTTCTTCTTTGTTTATGGATTCAAATGGAATGTCGTTGTACTTTATCTCACCTTCGCTAGGTAGATACAGACCAACCAACAACTTCACCAATGAAGTTTTTCCTGAACCAGAAGGCCCAACGAAAGCCACGGTTTGTCCGCGAGCTACATCATAAGAAATACTTTGTAGGGCGTTGTCAGTTCCAGAATTATATTTAAATGAAACGTTTTTGAAAGACAGAGTTTCTAGTTGGCCGATAGATTTTGGACTCTCCACTACTCGTTCCTTTGGGGTGTTCATCAACTTTTCAAAATTTGCCAAGGATGCTTCAGCTTCGCGGTATGTACCGATGACGTTTCCTATTTCTTGCAAAGGATTGAATATATAGAATGAATAAATATACAAAGAAAAAAATTCACCAAAAGTTATCGTCTTGGAAAATATCAAATAAAGCAAAAAGAACAAGATACTTGTGCGGAGGAAATTGATGACTGTGCCTTGGATAAATGACAAACTGCGTAAATAACGAAGCTTTTTTAATTCCAAGATCAGAATTTTTTCAGTGGTGGTATTTAGACGATTGATTTCTTGTCCAGAAAGACCCAGACTCTTTACCAGCTCGATATTGCGTAGAGATTCCGTGGTGGAGCCAGCGAGAGCGGTGGTTTCAGCCACTATCAATTGCTGGATGTTTTTGATTTTTTTAGAAAGCAGTAAACTCATCCCTGCGATGATAGGAATGGTGGCAAAGAAAGCTACGGATACTCCCCAGTAGATGTTTGTGGCGTACACAGCTACGAAGATGAAACCAATCAAAGAAATAAATAACACATTTACTCCGGCGGCGATGAGCTTCTCAGTATCTTGGCGAACTTTTTGCAATTTGCCTAGTGTCTCCCCGCTTCTCTCATCTTCAAATACACTGTAAGGTAGTGACAATGAGTGGGATACTCCATCGCGGTAAAGGTCTGCACCTACGCGTTGGCTGATGTTGTTTAGGAAATAATCTTGAAAGTTCTTGGCTACGCGAGACACAAAAGCCACACCTACTATGGCTAGTAAGAGTAGACCTATGCCTTGGAAGAATTCAGCTTTGGTATATAGGTCAGGCTTGGTGGCATAATTGTCTATGACATGACGGAAGATGTACGGGTCAAGTAGAGAAAAAGTCTGATTGATCGTAGCCAGAACTAGCGTAAATGCGCAGAGCTTCCAATATTTTCTTAAATAATGATAAAAAATTTTCACAACCGTGATTATAGCATCTTTTGTCCCTAGTCGGAAAATCCTTTCTTATAATGGCAAACGAGTAGATTGGATGATTTGATCTATGGTAGAGTCTACACTGAAAATATCTCGCTCGTTCTGACAAGCGGATCTTTGTGGTTCGTCGTAATTCACACATTGAGAAGCACGCAAACTAAATGTGAAATAAGTCATTTTACCCTGGAGCTCAGTACCAAAGGCATATAAAGTATAAGTACTACCCGCTGCTCCTTCTACAGCCTGGGTGACACAATACCTGTGTCCATTTATGGTTTGCTCTCTTGTAACCCCTCCGCGCTCTATGGCGCTACCGCCAGGTGTGCAACTAAATGCTTCGTTTGTCAGGTGGACCTGTGGTGGCCAATCTACCAAGTGAATATACGTAGTCGGAATAAATGCAGGATATTGAAAATTAATCCCAGTCGATGGGTCAAGATAAGTTTCCCAGCCAACCATAGATACATTTGAGGGTTTTGCTTGCTGTGGGCTATTTTTAGTTAAAAATAAAATCCCAGCAATAAAAGCTATAACTATAACTACACTAAACAAAATTTTATCTTTCATGGAAATATTATATCACGTATAAAAAGAAGAAACCGCCACCCCGAGAAACTCTCGAAGATGGCGGTCGTTGGTTGGAGTCACCTCAGCCGAAGCTGTGTGATTCCAGATGTGTGACTTCAACCAACAAGGTTTCCTTCAGGTGACGCGGCGCCGACGCTTGGCGGCGGCCATGCCGGCGAGGCCCGTGGCGAGCAACGTCATCGTGGCCGG
>JAGOPQ010000007.1 GCA_017991915.1 Minisyncoccota bacterium
GGATTTGAGCACTTCAATATTGATGCAGCAGTCACACCTGGTACGCCAAAGAATGGTATATCAAATATACTGGTACTACCACCCACCATATTACAAACTGCACTTACTGCTGTGCAAGCAGGTGCGTTCGCATAATCAAAAGAATCATCTAAATAAAAATCATCATTAGCGGTTTCTGCACTCGCTGTATTACCACCAAAGTAGAACGCAGATAAGATCAGAACCATCGCAACCATCAAAGACCAAACAATTTTATTTTTTATCATAATCTATAATCAACTAATCTAATAAAAATAATAATAAGCTATTATATATTACTCACCATCTAAGGGTCAAATTTGTGTTATTATTTTTTTATGTCCACGCAAAAGGAAACCATTGAATTCATATTGGAAAAACTGGGTGACCCGAAAAGATTCACAACTCGGGCGATGTTTGGCGAATATGCACTCTATGTAGATGGCAAAGTGGTCGGCTTGGTTTGTGATGACCAACTGTATGTAAAGATATTGCCGGAGAGTGGGGAACTCGAAAGCATTTGCGACAAGGATGAAGCTTACCCCGGCTCCAAGCCGTACTATTTGGTAGAGGAGTCCATGCTTTCCCAGCTCCCACATCTACCAGATATTCTTTTTGATATTGCAAAGTCTTTACCGACGCCGAAGAAGAAAAAGAAGAAAATTTAATTCCCCCAAACATTCTTGCCATCTGCACCAGGTTTAGAGAAAGCAGAAGGTAAATTATCTTTCATATCTTGAATATTCATACCTCTAGACTGCCTAGCTTCAGTTTCCGGATCAGCATCATCTTTCAATATTTCTATTGATCCATTGCTTCCAATGAAAACGATATGTTTTTTATAAGTTTCATATTGAATATTTTTTCCATTATAAGAAATTTCTTTATGCCAACCCAAATGGGTGGCATTCATTTCACCTCCTTTTTGCTCATGTGGAATTTTGGGATCATTCTCTATTGATTCAAAGGCCAAGGTCAACAATCTATGAGCCCCCTTGGCTGAAACAGCGTTTGGATAAGAAGCCAAAACTTCAAATATTTTTTTCAATCTAGCAGATTTATCTAAGGGTTTTATGGCGGGCGCTGATTGCCCGATTGATTCTGAAGACATGAGTATATTATATCACTTGTTTTATTAGCATAAAACTTAAGTAGAAATGAGAAAGACCGCCGGGTGAGGGGCGGTCCTGCCTCTCAACGACGGTCTCGATTAGTAGGAGGACTTCCTCGCCCCCCAGAACAAACATAATCGCCCCCTTCGCCATGCTGAAGAAGAGGATAGCGATCGCAACTTGAAGGACCATCTTCATAGCAACCTCACCAGAGAAATGTGGAAAAGCCTAAACAAATGCCTACTCATACATTATACACCTAAACGTACTTTTTGTCAAATGAAGTATCTGGTCTTGTCTTGCATTTAAAATAAAGATATATTATATTAAAAATATGAACGGCAGCATTCAAAAGTACATGTTTAATCTCTTTACCCCACAACTTAGAAGGCTGATTCTTGCGCTGTAAATAAATCAAAACTAACTTACAACCCAAACACCAGCCTTCTAAATGGAAAGCTGGTGTTCTCGCTTTAGGGCGAGGATAGTTGTACCTTACATTCTACCGCAGGAGAATACCCCATGCACATGAAGAAAGCACGGCCTACCTTTAAAGAGGGATGGCTGAAGCCAATTCACTTCAAGAATGGTTCGAAGCAGGTGACCCTTCCACGCTACATGAAGGACTACCCGACCTGTTCACACGGAGTCGGGCACACCCGTCGGTCGCCGATGGAAGTGAAGCGTATCATCCACAAGTGGTACGTCGTCGGGCCTTACGGAAAGCCCTGCTGTTTGGCCGCAGACTTCACCCCCGCCGCTGAGAAGACGAAGAACCACACTCCCGTCGCGACGACCAGCAGGTCTGTTGGTCGCCACAGGACGGGATGCTTCGGTGATGTGGGTCGTCCCGCAGGTAGATAGGCCACGCACCCAGACAGGGTAGCGTCGGCAAACCCTGAGTTCCGACAGGTCAATTCGGACACAAACACATCTAGTGGAGGGTCGTCTCGCGGCGCCCCTCCACGTTGTTTTTTATATTCAATTTTTTGTGCTAAGATTATTTTATGCAAAACCGCGTATATATTAAAGACTTACAAGACCATGTTGGAAAGGAAATAACCATAGCCGGCTGGGTAGATATCCGTCGCGATCAAGGGAAAATGGTTTTCTTTGATATGCGCGATATGACCGGAATAGTGCAATGTGTATCGCTACCTTCACATGCCGAAGCTACAGAACAAGCCAAGGAGATTCGTCCAGAATGGGTTCTAAAAATAAATGGAATCGTAAACAAGCGCCCAGAGAAAAATGTGAAAGCTGGAGTCTTGAATGGTGATGTTGAGCTCGAAGTTACCGGTATTGAGGTTTTAAGTAAAGCCAAGGAGCTACCTTTTGATATGTCTCTTAATGGATACAATCTTGACCTAACTACTGAACTTGATAATCGTTCCCTTGTATTACGTCATCCAAAAGTTCAAGCAGTATTTAAAGTTCAAGAAACCGTCATTGATTCTTTTAGAGAATTTTTAAAACAAAATAATTTTTTTGAATTTCAAGCTCCTTCTATAACCCCTGCAACAGCAGAGGGTGGGGCAGAAGTTTTCCAAGTTGATTACTTTGGAAAGAAAGCTTTTCTTTCTCAATCACCACAACTATACAAACAAATAGTTATGTCTGCTTTCGAGAGATGTTTCTCTGTAAATAAGGTTTTCCGAGCAGAGCCATCTTCTACTACTAGACACCTAACCGAAGTTGTCTCCCTAGATGCGGAGATGGGCTTTATTGATTCATGGACAGATGTCAGAGACATGGCTGAAGAAACCGTCAGATATATGTTGCAACAAGTAGAGAAAAAGAATGCTGAACATTTAAAGATTCTTGGAGCAACTATGCCAGTCATGATAGACAAGACACCAACTCTTTCACTGCGTGAAGTTCAACAAAAGATTTTTGAGAAATTCGGCCGTGATGTACGGGGAGAAAAAGACACAAACCCTCAAGACGAACGAGAGATTTGCGAAATCATCAAAGAAGAAACGGGTTCAGACTTTGTATTCATTTATGGATATCCAACTCGCAAAAAGCCTTTTTATGTTTACCCAAACCCAGAAGAACCTGAATACAATGAGGGCATGGACTTGCTGTGCAGAGGAGTGGAATGGCTTTCTGGAGGTAGAAGAATAAATGACTACGAGCAATTGATGAAACACGTAGAATTGTGGAATATGGATCCAGCAAAGGTTAAAATGTTTTTGGAAGCTTTCAAATACGGAGTACCGCCAGAAGGTGGATTCGCACTTGGGGCAGAACGCATAACTATGCAAATATTAAACTTGAAAAATATTCGCGAAGCTACAATGTTCCCGCGCGATATGAATCGAATCGATGAAAGACTAAACGAGGAAGGATTTTAATCTCATGCTTAGCATAATTACTGGTAAGGTAATTAGGGGAGATGGTTATGGTAGGAAAATTGGTTTTCCCACTGCCAATCTAGATGTAGGTAGCCCAAAGCTACCTAGTGCTGGGGTATATGGTGGTAAAGCAATTATAAATCGCCACACTTATCGCGCTGGAATCATCATCAATGATGCTGGAAAAGTAGAGGCGTATTTATTTGGCTACAGAGGAGATGCGTACGAAAAAGAGATGACTCTAAAGCTCAGAAATTTCATACGAGAATTTAAAAAGTTCGACACTGAGGCGGAATTGATTACCCAAATTAAAAAAGATTTAAAACAATGCTAAAAAATTACACCGGATCTATTTTTATTTTAATCGCCGCAACCCTCTGGGCTTTTGATGGATTGATCCGCCAACACCTGTACTCATTACCACCCATCACCATCATTTTCTTTGAGCATTTGATAGGCTTGGTGATCCTTGCTCCATTTGTTTTAAAATACGTACGCACCACCAGGCTGACCAAACGTGAATGGTGGCTCACCATCCTCGTCTCCATCCTAAGCGGGTTGTTGGGTACTTTGTGGTTCACCACCGCACTCGGAAAAGTGGGTTTCCTTTCTATTTCAGTTGTATTTCTTATCCAAAAACTTCAGCCAATATTTGCCATTAGTACAGCCAGCATTTTCTTGAAAGAAAAATTTGATCAAAGATATATAAAGTGGGCGTTGCTAGCCATCGTCTCTGCTTACTTTGTCACATTTCCGAACGGCATAGTAAATTTAAAAACAGGTGAAGGCACAGTCATCGCTGCTATGTACGCTCTCGGTGCAGCTATAGCTTGGGGCTCCTCTACGACATTCTCTAAAATGCTTTTGGGAAAAGTGGATTTCAAGATCAGTACGTTTTACCGATTCCTCATCACCTTGATGGTGTCAGCACCATTTGTATTTTTATTTGGACATGGCGCCGTACCAAACTTTTCTCAATTTGGATTTCTAATAATTATTGGTTTATCTACGGGAATGCTGGCGCTACTCATCTACTACAGGGGACTCGCACAGACTCCGGTACACATCTCCACTATTCTAGAACTGACTTTCCCATTTATTGCTATTCTGTTGGACTTTATTGTAAACAAAACAATTCTCACCCCGCTACAATGGGTGGCTTCTTTGGTTTTAGTGTTTAGTATTTATCAAATCGCAAAATTAAGAGAACAGAATTAATTTATGAAAAACAATTTGTTAGATAAAAAATGTGTTCCGTGCGAAGGGGGAGTGCCACCACTTACCCATGAAGAGATCTTGAACTTCATGGGTCAAGTAGAGGGTTGGAATTTAATTGAAGAAGGTGGTGAAAATGTGAAGAAATTTGGACTCGGCGCAAAAATTTCCAAGGAATACAAATTCGCTGACTTCATCGGCGCGATAAATTTCGTAAACAAAATTGCCGAGATTGCTGAAGAAGAAGGGCACCACCCAGACATAAAAATTAACTACAACAAAGTCTCACTCGAGCTCTCCACCCACGCCATCAGCGGACTCTCCGAGAATGATTTTATCCTAGCGGCAAAGATTGACGCTAGTAAATAAAAAGCGAAAGGGCGGGTCGTTTTTGTAAACGAGCACCGCCCTTCTGCGCATTGTGCGCCTAACTAGAGATGAGGTGAAGAAATGAATCGGGATCAGTGAAGTGTTTGTTGGCATAACTTCTAGCAATTTCAGGGTCTTTTCTGAGAGTACTGATTGAATTGATCGGAGCCCTTTGTCCGTTGGTCTTACCGACCAAGTAGCTAGCGTAAACACTTGAATAGCCATTCACTCCTGACTTAGACTTAGACTGCGGAATCTGCGTTACCCACGCCACGCCAAGCCACTTAGCTTGAGGAAAGCGCCATGCGTTCTTTTGGTAAAGCTTTTGCATAGTAAGACCAGAACTGATGACGTCGTCTACAACAACTATCGTCTTTACCGTTGTTACTAGAAACATTTCAGGAAGAATGACGTCAACTGTAACGACCGGATCAACCCCAGGTTCACAGATACGTTTAGCCATGACGCTGGTAGATGCACCGTACTCCTGACAAATCCGCGAAAGTTTACGTGGATAGTTAGCGCCGTTTCCTGGGAAGACGAAAAGGATATCTTCTTCCTTTTGTGTAACATCTTCCAACTTCTTCTCCAGTCCGACTGCAAGTTGCTCACCTTCAAGGAAGCGCAGTTCTTGCCCATTAGTTGTCTTGAGCCCTTGAATCGCATCACGCACTGTCGCTGAGATCACTTCGTCCGCGAGGATAATTCTCCCGTCGGTTATCATAGAACTTGAGTATGACAAACCGGTGTAATCTTCAAGCTTCTTCATATCTCTCTCCTGTGAGTTGTAAAGAACAAAAAAACCTCTCATAGAGAGGGGATAAGTGTCCTTGTTAAAAAAGAAAAACTAGCCTCTCTCTATAAGAAAAAGGTTGTAGTGATGGAAATTTTTTGAAATTATAAAATTTAATTTTTTCATTTATCTATTTCTTTAATGAAAATCTAATAGCCTTACTTACAGCGTCCTTCGAATTTTTCGCTTGAATAATTTTTGTAGTTTTTCTTGAATCAAGATACGTTTCATTAACAAATTTTTTAGCCCAACCGAAAGTTTTAGAAACTATTACCACAGGGACTTTGTTTCTATAACAAACAGAAATCTCTTGAAGAGTACCTGCTCCGCCGCCTATAACAATAACGGCATCACACATAATTGGAATAAAAACTTCATCTAATCCGGCAATCTTGGAACCTGTTATAACCTCCATATCTATATATTTATTAGATGTTCTGCGAGGACCAGTTATAACACCAACAGTAAGTCCATTCCTGGACTTGGCACCCTTAGCAGCATATTCCATGACTCCACCCTTTCCTCCAGTAACGACAGTGGCTCCGGCACTTGCTAAAAGAGCCCCAACTTCTTCAGCAATTTGTAGCTCAGGATTAGTAGGCCCACCTTTTTTGTATTCTTCTTTACCGGCCCAACCCAATACTCCTATTTGTAGTTTTTTTGAAAATCTTTTCATTTATTTTAATCTCTTTAGAACAAGCCTATATCCACCAAGTGGACCGTTGAGCCATTTAGCAATGCGGGCAACCGTGGCAGAAGAAAGCTTAACTTTTTCTTCAATAGCGTTGTACTGTACGTCTTGGTATAAGAGGGAAGCAGCCTCGAGCCTATCTGCAAATTCTTTTATTTCTCCTTCGGTCATAAGGTCACGAAGAAAACGCTCTGCTTCATCAGGATTCTTTACTGCCAAAATTGCTTCAATCAAGCGCTTGTTTTGCTGGGTGCTCCAGTTGACCTGGCGACCAATTTCTCGCACAGTCTTTATCTTTGTTTTTTCATTCATTCCTCCCATTTCTCTTGTCATACAGCTACTTTATCAAAGTAAAGTACTTTAGTCAAGTAAAGTAGAGAGTGGGGGTGTGGATAACTTTACTTAAGTAAAGTAGCTTGAAAGAAAAGTGGTGATACTCTTTTTATCACGCTTGAGCCAAGCCATATTGCCTTCTAGGCGCTCGATGACTTGATCTATGGCCCGTTTTGCACCGGGAGCTTCGTGGGTAGCAAAGAATTTCTTGAAAGCTTTCAAGTGCTTTTCTTCAGCACTACCGCTGATGGATTTGATGGCTCTAGCCAAAGTCAGTCCACCTTCACCATAACGCGCCACTAAGGTTTTCCAATTCTTGCCTATATAACTCCACCAGATATCTCGCCCGATTGGATTTGCTCCTACTCCGGAGAGCACGCCCACAGTGTCCTGAATACGGACGTACTTTGATAACGCAAATTCACAAACGAGTTTTAATATTTTAGGATCTTGAAAATCACCCAAGTTTCCACCAATTCTATTTTTTTCTTCGTGCAGAGTTTCTTTTTTATAGAGTTTTATAAAATCTTCGTATTCTTTCATGCCACCATTTGTAGCCACCACAGAATATATAGCTCCACGAATATCTGGATTTACATGTTGACCTTTTTTGATCAAGGCGAATTTTTTCATTGCTTCAGCTATGACTTTTTTATCACCAGCTCGTCCCAATCTTGAAATAACTAAAGATCGGAGCAAGCCATCGGTATGCGAATCGTCTTTTCTTTTTTCCCAACCTAGCTTATGAAGTACGGGCGAAAATAGGGAAATAGTAAGTGCGTTTAGTTCTTTGGTAATTTTTTCTCTAGCTAGAATTTGTTCCAAGCGAGCCAAGCCTGTAGCTAGCTCAGCCCAGACTGTATAATTGTCTTCGTTTTTGTAGGCAGAAATAAATTCCAAAGCTTCTGTGGTTCGAATAGTTCCAGCTTCAGATAAAGCAAATAAATCACGGATGACACCGAGCCTATCTCTAGCGCTTAGTTTTTTATTTAAGATGGGCTCACGAAGTTTTTCCAACAAATCTTTAGAATACGCAGTCCTGAAAAAACCGGACTCACCAAAGTTCACTTTGTTGTGTTTGAAAGTTATTGGAATTTCCCACTTAGTTTTATCTTTGACTCTCTCCCTTGATAAAGGATTAGCAAAAAATCTCTCTTGAGAAAAATTAATTTTTCCTTTTATCATTTCTGCCTTAACCACTGGGTAACCGGGCTTGCTGGTCCAGTTGTGCATCATCTTGGCTACTGGCTTGCCAGAAACTTTTTCAAATGCTTTCCATAAATGCAAAGTTTCAGTGTTTTGATAGCTGTGCTTTTTAAGATAATGCCGAAGACCATCACGGAAATTCTTTTCACCCAGATATTCGGCTAGCATTCGTATCACTGACGCACCCTTAGAATAAGAAACCTCATCAAAGATTTCTCCGATTTCATCAGGGTGATGTACTGGCACCTCTATCGGGTGAGTATGTTGTAGCGCATCTAGTCGAAGAGCCACGCCCAAGTCTGCAGTAGAGAATTGAGTCCATATATCCCATTTCGGGAAAAGTTTATCCACGGCCAGATATTCAATATAAGAAGCAAAGCCTTCGTTTAGCCATAGGTGAGTCCACCATTCCATGGTCACTAAATTGCCGAACCATTGGTGGGCTATCTCGTGGGCGATAACCAAAGCCACCCATTGTTTGTTGCCAATTGAAGAATGATCCTCATCTACCAGAAGGGCAGATTCTCTATAAGTGATAGCGCCCCAGTTCTCCATAGCCCCAGAAGAAAAGTCGGGGATGGCAATCATGTCCAACACCGGAAGCGGGTAAGAGATAGCAAAATAACTCTCATAAAATTCCAAAGTTTTCACTGCACAGTCTAGGGCAAACTTGGCTTGGTGTTTTTTACCAGGAGTAGTGAACACTCGCACGAGTACACCTTTTTTGGTTTTGGATTCTATGTACTCAAAATCACCAACAATAAAAGCCAGAAGGTAGGTAGACATAACCGGAGTTGGAGAAAATTTCACCACTTCATACCCAGCGCTATGTTCCAGGACTGAAACTGGAAGAGTATTTGAAATTGCAGTTTTACCCTTGGGCACCACCAAAGAAACATGGAATATAGATTTGTGGGCAGGCTCATCAAAACAAGGGAAGGCTCGGCGCGCATCGGTGGCTTCAAATTGAGTAGTGGCCATGTGGTATTCTTTATCACCCACAGTGTACTTACTTCTATAGAAACCTCGCATCTTGTCATTCAAAATTCCATTCCACACTAAAACGAGTTTGGTTTTACCTTTGGCTATATTTTTTCCAAAAGTAAAAGTAACGGTCTGGGCTTTTTCGTCGTAAGAAATTTTTTTAGCAAAAACTTTTTCACCCCCATGTAGTAGGTGCGCAGTCAAAACTTCTATTTCCTTGGAATGTAGAGTCAGGGTCTTGGTTGGTTTTAAAATATTTAAATTTATCGTCTCAACTCCAGAAAAGGTGAAGTTGTCTAGATCTGGCTTGAGCTCGACATTGTACTCAATCGGCACTACGTTTTTTGATAGGCGAACATTTTTTATTCCTCTTTTTTGCATATGTTTCAGTATAGCTTTTATTAAGAAAAATGCTAATATATAAAGGTGGAAACGGAAACCCTAGAGAATTCCTATAAAATAAAAACCGGCGTATTTGAGGGCCCGTTTGGCCTGCTTTTAAATCTGGTAGAGAAGCGCAAGCTTTTCATAAATGACCTATCTCTGGCCCAAGTTACTGAAGACTACTTAAATTATGTAAACCAACTCGGCTCCGATACTTCCAAATATGCTTCAGAAATTTCTAGCTTTGTAGTGGTAGCCGCGACTCTGATCTTAATCAAATCCAAATCTCTTTTACCAAACCTTGATCTGACAAATGAAGAAGAGAGCGACATCAGTCGTCTGGAGGAGCGACTACGTCTATATAAAATTTTCACTGAGTTGGGAGTAAAGATCAAAGATGTTTTTGGAGAAAAAATAATTTTTGCACCGCAAGACAGAAAGATAGACACGCTGGTGTTTCTACCAGATGAGAGAATCACCAAAGATTCCATGATGACTTTCGCTAGAGACGTCTTGAATGCTCTACCCAAAAAAGTAAACTTACCGAAAGTAGATGTAAAGAAAGTAATCAGCATAGAGGAGATGATAGACAAGCTAGCAGACAGAATCCAAACCTCAATCAAAATGAGCTTCAGAGAATTCACCGGAGGTGGTAAGAGCGCAACCAAAGAAGAGAAAATAACCGTAATTGTGGGTTTCCTAGCCATGCTAGAAATGGTCCGAAACGGAATACTGCATGCAGTGCAAGAAAACAATACAGATGATATTATCATTGAGAAAAGAAAAGAGAGCGTGGGTGAAGAATTAGCAGCTGAAAATATATAGAAATATTATGGATTTAAATAAAAAACTTGAAGCAATACTTTTTTGGAAAGGGGAGCCAATCTCTAAAAAAAAGCTAGTGGAAATTTTAAAAGTGGATGAAGCTACTCTAAACGAGAGCATCACCTCGCTGAAAGAAAATTTAAAAGATAGGGGAATAGTCTTACTTGAAAAAGATAATGAGATAACTCTGGGTACCCATCCTGAACTAGGAGCCATGATTGAAGAGCTCCAAAAAGAAGAACTAAAGAAAGATTTATCAAAGGCTTCACTGGAAACTCTGTCCATAGTCCTATACAAAGATGGCGCCAGCCGAGCCGAGATAGATTATATCCGTGGAGTAAACTCCAGCTTCACCCTGCGCCTACTATCTATCCGTGGACTTGTGGAAAGAATTCTAGATCCGAAAGACAACCGACGTTATATATACAAACCAAGTTTTGAATTGTTGTCATACATGGGCGTGACTTCTCGAGAAGAACTTCCAGACTTTTTAGAAATCAGCGAATCTTTGAAGGGAGCAGCACAAGAACTCGTAGAAGCTCAGAAAGAAATAGAGCAAGAATAAGTCTATGGAAAACAACGAAGAAATAAAAAATTATCGTCTTTTTGCTTTGGTCATCATTATTGTCATCGTTGAGGCGGTATTTTTTTCTGTTGGCAATTCTAAAATAAACAACGCGATAAGAGCTGAAGAAGAACGCTATGCAAAATTACAAACTGATTTACAAAATCTTCCACTCGAGGCCAAGGCCGTATCTGTATACAACATAACCCAAAACAAAAAAATCTATGGACTCAACGACACCGCACCACTACCACTAGCCTCACTGGCTAAAACTATGACTGTGGTTACGGCGCTCAACAACCATAAACTAAATGACATAGTCTTTATCCCACTTGCGGCGATTTCTCAAGCTGGAGATTATGGACTATATGGAGATGAGAAATGGTATATGGCGGACTTGGCAAAATCCACCCTAATAGCTTCAGCAAATGATGGGGCGTATGCTCTGACCGCAGGCAACCCAAACTTTCTGGAAGAGATGAACACAAAGGCGAAAAAAATAGGCATGGAACACACTTTGTTTTTAAACCCCACTGGATTAGACATAGACCTGAATAATGCGGGTGGATTTACTTCAGCAGAAGATGCAAACACTATGGCCATGTATGCACTCCGTAGATTTCCACAAATTTTTGAAGTCACCACCACTGCTGAGCTCAAAATAATCTCACTTTCTTTGTTTGATCATGATTTCAAAAATACAAATATCTTGATCGGCAAAATTCCGAATCTTTTATTCTCTAAAACTGGTTTTACTGAAATAGCTGGCGGAAATCTAACCATAATTTTCAAAAACAATAGGGCAGAGGATATAGCCATCACCGTACTCGGATCCACCTTTGAAGGTAGATTTACAGATATGGAAAAGATTGTAAATATCGTGTTATAATCGCTATATGCTTGCAAACTTGGTTAAAATCTTTGTTCCAACCACCTTGGCCTTTTTCTTGGGTCTAGCTTTGACACCCATTGCCACCCACTTTTTCTATAAATACAAAATGTGGAAGAAGTTTTCTCGAAACATTGAAGTAGCTTCACCAGAATTTCAAAAAATCCACAATGAGCAAGAAGAACTGAACACTCCACGCGCCGGTGGAGTAATTATTTGGATTTCAGTGTTGCTGACTACTTGTCTTTTTTATCTAGGATTTATTTTATTCCCATCTATCACATCTGAAAAGATGAATTTTCTAAGTCGTAACCAAACCTTTATTCCATTTTTTACTTTACTACTCGGCTCACTGTTTGGGTTATGGGAAGACTTGATTCAAATTTTCGGAACTGGAAATCTAGCACGTGATGACAAGTCTTGGCGGAAGTGGAAAGCATTTTTGATTGCTGTGCTTTCGCTACTCATAGGTTACTGGCTATATTACAAGCTCGGCATAAATTCAGTGCACATACCATTTGATGGAGATTTGTATTTAGGAATTTTAATTATTCCATTTTTCATGATCGTGGCTTTGGCTACTTTTTCCGGAAGCGTCATTGATGGAATAGATGGTCTCTCGGGTGGAGTACTCGCGGCTATCTTTGCATCATACTCAGCTATCGCTTTCGTGAATCACCAGATAGACATCGCGGCTTTTTGTGGAGTCACCACTGGAGCCATCTTGGCTTTTCTATGGTTCAACATCCCACCAGCTAGATTCTACATGGGGGAGACGGGGATGATGGGTCTCACCATCACCTTGGCCACTCTGGCCTTCCTGACCAACACAGTCTTAATCTTACCCATCATCGCCATGCCACTAGTGGTGACTTCTGCTTCCGACATCATCCAAATGGCTTCCAAGAAATGGCGTGGTGGTAAAAAAGTTTTTCGCTTGGCTCCACTTCACCACCACTTTGAAGCTATTGGTTGGCCATCTTATAAGGTCACTATGCGTTATTGGATTCTATCAGTTGTGTTCGCAATTATGGGAATAATTTTGTCAGTAATTAGCTAGATGAAAGAAAAGAAGGTAGATAAATTTTTTTTAACATTGGTTGTCATCCTAATTGTCTTGGGTGTAGCTATGTTTATTTCTGCATCTTTGGGAATTTTAAACAAAAGTGAAGGCAAATTTTATTCCGTATTGATCAGTCAATTGGTTTTAGGGGTGGGGTTTGGTCTGGTTGGGATGTATGCAACCTTTAAAATAAATTACACCTTCTGGCGCAAATACGCCCTGTTTATCTTCCTTGGAGGTATATTGTTGACCGCGGCAGTTTTCATACCACACGTGGGTGTATCCCACAAAGGAGCAGAGAGATGGATAGATCTCGGCCCAGTATCTTTTCAACCAGCTGAATTTTTAAAATTCGCTTTCGTTATTTATTTTGCCGCTTGGTTGTCTTGGGCGAAAAATCGCGTGCAAGATTTTAAATTTGGAATTTTACCGCTTTCTATTCTCCTCATAATTATCGCCACTATTTTACTCCAACAGCCAGACACTAAAAGTTTCATCCTGATTTCCGCCACTGGACTCTGTATGCTTTTTATTTCTGGTGTTCCTTTTAAATATATTTTAGGCTTGGGGGCTGGGGCGGCACTTCTGCTCGGCACCCTAGTCTTCTTCACGCCGTACTTACAAGACCGAGTAAAGACATTTATTAACCCTGAACATGACGCACAAGGTTCTTCGTATCAGATCCGCCAATCCTTGATAGCGCTCGGCTCTGGTGGAGTATTTGGTAGGGGATTCGGTCAGAGTATTCAAAAATTTAGCTACCTTCCAGAACCACAAGGGGACTCTATCTTCGCAGTTTTAGGTGAAGAACTTGGTCTGGTGGGAACAGTGGGCACCATCATGCTGTATCTACTTTTTACCTTGCGCGGACTAAAAATTGCCAAGAATTCGCCAGATTTGTTCAGTAGACTTTTAGTTGCGGGAATTGTTATACTTGTGGCAATGCAGACGTTTATGCATATCGCGTCTGTCACTGGAGTATTTCCGTTGACCGGTGTGCCACTGCCATTTATGAGCCATGGAGGTACATCGCTAATGATAAATATGATGGCCATAGGCATAGTGCTCCAGATATCAAAATTTCAAACGAAAACCTTAACTTAATTTAAATTTATGAAAATAGTTTTTACAGGAGGAGGAACCGGCGGACATTTTTATCCAATTATTGCCGTTGCGGAAAAAGTAAATCAAATAATAGATAAAGAAAATATTTTAGGAGCCAAGCTCTACTATATGTCAGACTCTCCGTACGACAAGGAGATGCTTTTTGAAAATGGCTTACTCTTTGAAAAAGTTGGCGCAGGAAAACTTCGCATATATTTCTCCATGAAAAACTTTTTTGATGTTTTTAAAATGGGGCTCGGTTGCATCAGCGCTACTTATAAAATGTTTACCATCTATCCAGATGTAGTCTTCGGCAAGGGTGGCTATGCTTCTTTCCCAGCACTCTTTGCAGCGAGAATCTTAAACATACCCATCCTCATCCATGAATCCGATTCTGCTCCAGGCCGAGTAAATAAATGGGCAGGACGCTTCGCTACCAAAGTAGCAGTGTCCTTCAAAGAAGCCTCAGAATACTTTCCAAAGAAAACCACAGCGTGGACTGGACACCCGGTCCGAGCTGAGATAGAGAACCCCGGATCATACGAAGAAGCCTTGAAATATTTCAAACTTGAATCAAACCTCCCAGTAATTTTAATTTTGGGTGGTTCACAAGGAGCTGAACTCATAAACAACACCCTGCTCGGCGCTCTGCCACAGCTAGTAAAAAAATATCAAATCATCCACCAAACAGGGGTTCGCAATTTTACAAACGTCAAAGAGCAGGCCGATGTGGTTTTGGATGGAATGCCGGAGAAATCTCGCTACATGCCGATGGCATTCTTGAATCCTCCAGCTATTAAAATGGCTGCCGGAGCTGCTAGAGTCATAGTCTCTCGCGCGGGTTCTACTTTGTTTGAAATCGCCACATGGGGAGTGCCTTCTATTTTGGTGCCCTTTACAAATTCGAACGCTGACCATGCCAGAAAAAATGCTTTCACTTATGCACACGCCGGAGCATGCACTGTGATTGAAGAAATGAATATGACCGCAAACATACTTACTTCAGAAATAAATCGTCTAATCGACAACAAGGAAACTTGGGATAAGATGGGCAGAAATGCAAAAGCTTTTGCTACTCCTGACGCTGCGACAAAGATAGCTCGCGAACTCGTAGACATGGCTTTGAGTCATGAGCGTTAAACCCGCCCTTTAAAAGTGCTCGGGTAAATGCTAAAATGTCCTAATGGGCATAAATGATAGGAAAATAGTCACTAGATTCGCACCATCTCCGACGGGCTTTATGCACGTGGGTGGAATACGTACTGCGCTATACGCCTGGCTTTGGGCTAAAAAAAATAATGGCTCTTTTATTTTGCGCATCGAAGACACAGACAAAGAACGAGAAGTGGCTGGTTCTATTGAACACATCATAAAATCATTAAAATGGCTGGGCATAGAATGGAACGAGGGTCCTGATATCGGTGGTCCTCATGCTTCATATATTCAATCCGAGAGATTACCACTTTATAAAAAGTACGCAGAAATTTTAATTGAAAAAGGTTTTGCTTATCCTGATCCATACACTAAAGAAGAACTCGATGCTTTCCGAAAAAAAGCTGACGAGGAGAAACGACCTTTTTTGTATCGTGACCATCGCCCAGAAACTTTTGGCATATGGGATGGCACACAAGCTCTCCGTTTTAAAACCCCAGAAATAAAATCATACAAGTGGATGGATGCTGTTCGTGGAGAACTCTCTGCTGGACCAGAGGCGCTCGACGACTTTATATTGATCAAGAGTGATGGATACCCAACATACAACTTTGCTCACATCATAGACGACTTACAAATGGAGGTGACTCATGTTATGCGTGCCGATGAATTCATATCTTCTACTCCAAAATTTTTATCATTGTATGACGCACTAGGAATAACTCCACCCACCCTCGTAACCTTACCACCAATACTGGCCGATGGAGGCAACAAAAAGCTCGGCAAGCGCGATGGTGCTAAGGATATCTTGGAATACAAAGAAGAGGGGTACTTACCAGAAGCTATGGTGAATTTCTTGGCTCTATTGGGTTGGAATCCGGGTGGAGAAAAAGAAATCTTCACCATTTCAGAACTCATAGAGATTTTTGACATAAGTAGAATTCAAATTTCGGGAGCGCAAATGAATCTGGAAAAACTAGACTGGATGAATAAGGAACACTTAAGGATGCTACCGGCAGAAGAATTAGAAAAAAATATATTTTCTAATTTACCAGAGAATTATCGTGAACCAAAAATAATTCATATCATAACTGAAAGAATTTCCAAATGGAGTGATGTAAAAAATATGGTTGAAGCAGGGGAGTTGGACCTCTTTTTCAAGGCTCCAGAAATAGACAAGCCTAAACTAATATTCAAGAACACCAGCGCAGAAAAAACTAAAAATAATTTAGAATTTGCATTAAATTCCTTACAAGAAATAAGTGAAGAAAATTTCACAATAGAAAATGTGAAAAATGCTTTGATGTCCATCGCAGATAAATTAGAAAGCAGGGGAGAGCTACTCCATCCCGTACGCTATGCACTATCTGGTAGAGACAAGTCCCCCGATCCTTTTACAATTGCATCCATTATAGGTAAAAATGAAACAATTCAAAGACTACAAAAATCAATCTAAAAAAATATTTTTAGGGATATTTATCTTATCGTTTTTAGCGGTTCCTTTTTTCTATTCTCTTGCCCAAACAGCATCAGAGATAAAAGATAAAATAGAACAGAGAAATGATGATATCAGTGCATTAGAGAAAGAAATTGCTGGCTATCAATCACAATTAAACGAAATTGGAAAACAAAAAAGCTCTTTGGCTGGATCTATCAAAGAGTTGGATTTGAATAAGAAAAAACTCACAGCTGACATATCAGTGACTCAAAAAAAGATAGATCGAACCAACCTAACAATCGAAGGCCTGAGCTCACAAATCGGGACCAAGGAGCTGTCTATCGGTAGCGCGCTTGATGCAATAGTGTTAAATATCAAAATGACCGATGAGTTTGAGCAAACTAGTCTGGTAGAGAGCATCTTATCAGATAATGATTTTACAAATATCTGGAATGACATAGACAACATGGCAACGTTACAGCGAAGTATCCGCGCCAATATAATAGAACTAAAACAAGTAAAAGGTGAGTTAGAAGATACAAGGACAGAGACCATCGTAGCAAAAAATGAATTGACTGCGCTCCGCTCCAAACTAGCCGACCAGAAAAAAATCGTAGAGCAAAACACTGCGGCAAAAAATAAACTTCTTTCTGAAACAAAAAACAACGAAGCCAACTACCAAAAGATATTGGCTAGTAGGTTGGCCACAAAAAACGCACTTGAAAAAGAAGTTCAAGATTATGAATCTCAATTGAAATATATTTTAGATCCAAAATCCCTACCTGGTAGTGGAGTCATGAGTTGGCCTCTAGACTATGTACTCATCACTCAGCAATTCGGAAAAACTAGCAGTAGCGGACGCCTATATGCGAGTGGAACCCACAGTGGAGCAGACTTTAGAGCGGCTGTGGGTACTCCAGTAAAAGCTATGGCGGATGGGGTAGTCGCAGGCGTTGGTGATACAGACACCCAGTGCCGAGGGGCTTCTTTTGGTAAATTTGTGCTTATAAAGTACGACAATGGCCTAGCAGCCACATTTGGCCACCTATCACTCACAAAGGTCTCAAATGGGGATAGAGTGCGCAGGGGCGATATTGTGGCTTATAGTGGCAATACAGGCTATTCTACGGGCCCACACCTGCATGTATCCATGTACGCAAAGGATGCTGTAGACCTCAAAACTTTGCCTAGTAAATCCTGCCCAGGTAAAATCTTAACTCAGCCAATAGCTGCCACCACAGCTTATTTAGATCCGTTGTATTATTTACCGAAAACCACAGCTAGTATGTTCAAATAAATTTATAACTATGATAAAATTAATTTATGCAAAATAAACGTTCTGGTTTTATACAACTCATACTTTTAATTCTCATCGCCTTATTCTTGATGAAGTATTTCGGTGTGACCGTCTCAGGAGTTATTGATTGGTTTATGAAGACATTTGAAAACGTCCTTAAATGATTAAATCGCTCAAAACAGGTGGTATAAGCATACTAGGAGTCATCTTCTTGGGTGTTATTTTAATTTTATTACTGAATTATTTCCACTTGAGCATCAAGGTAGAAAGAACGGATGATATAACCACTAGCCAATCAAATGCGCTAGATAATATATGGAATAAGTACTTCAAGCAACCAGTTGGTTACATATGGAAGGAGATAGTCATAAAAGCCTTCTGGCAACCATTTATGGAGATAATGAACAGAATAGGAAACAGCGACTGGACTGCCAACCAAAAAAATTATCCAGAACTTCTACCAGCGGGGAATTCGCAGTAGAGTTTATTTGGGAGGAAAGCAGATTGTGCGATCGTTTTAATGTCTCACAATCTGCGCAATCTTTTCGGTGGGTCTATATCTTTAGTATATAGACCATACCGAAAAGATATATTGTGCGACACGGAGCGTTTTTATATATAAGGCTATTAAAGCCCTTCCCTGTATCTGATATAATGTTTCTATGAATGAAGGTCCAATAAAAGGTTCTGGAAAGGATTATTTTAAATACATGGGTCCGGATTTATATCGTGCGAGAATTACAACACCGGCAAGAAGTTTGGAATACTTTAAACAATTTCATGAGCCACTCATAGAGAGGACCAAGCAGCGCTTTGGCTCCCCCATTAGATTAATGGATATAGCGTGTGGACCCGCGGAGGAGTTGTCTTTTTTTAAAAATGATCCTGATATAAAAATCATCGCTACTGATATTTCTGCTGAAATTTTGCATCATGTAATTAGCAATGTTGGAACTAATGCTGCAGTTTTTGTAAGTGATGCTAATTTTCCTGCAACAAAAGAAGGCATAGCTGATGCTGGTATTATGGTTAATGTATCAGCCTATGTGCCAGACAAAATGCTTCAAGCAATGTATCATGCTCTTAGACCTGGTGGCCAATGCGCAGTTAATTTTTTTGTTTTTGACAATCGATTTGTTCCCCTTGGACCTTTTACACAAAGAGGAGGAAAAATTTTAAACGGAGAATTAAAGGTGAATACAAAAGATGGAGAGAAGGTTTTTAATGTTATCATCGCTGACTACAGAGATGTTCGAAAAAATGATGCTTCGGCAGACAAAGAAATACAACAGGTTGGTCAACAAATATATTTTGCAAGCATAGAAGATGTCAGGGAAGTTATACGTACGGTTGGTTTTACAGAAGTACAACATTCCAAATACCAAATTAAACCTAACGACAAAAGCACACAGACTGATGTTTTTATACTAGAAAAACCCCTTGCCTAATGGTTGTGTTCCCTGTGTTGTACATCTGGTTTTTAATTTTTTCTAATTGAGACAATACAGTTTCATCTGTGATTAATTTAAACCGCGGAAAAGTTTTTCCATCTTTGGTGACATCTTCCATAAACATTCCTAGGGGACGGAGATCACACAACTTCCCTGCCGTGTAGACAGAGGATTCATACAATGGCCTATAAATGACCATAAAGGTATCATTTTCTTCAGTGTGACAACCAACACCAACGACTTCGTACGCGTAATTATTTATTGTGCCGCTCGTGTCGTGTTTATAATGATAATAAAATCCTTTTACTGGAACTTTTTGTGGTGCTTTAATCATAGATAATATTATACTTCAATTATTGGCGAGTTGGAGACATTTATACTTCCTTTATAAAGCACATGAGGTATCTTAACAAAAGCTAGCGGTGTCTCCCCCTTATTAAATTTTTTGAAATAATAATCCTTAGTTTCTTGAGGGATTTCTGTATACTTGTTCAGTTCTTCAATTTTAAGCTGGGTAAAATTTTCGAGAGTCATGTTGTGCCCCATGGTTTCTTGATTATTTAAATATAAAGTAGCTAGCTTAAGATCGAGAAGGTTTGGATCAATTTGAAAAAATCGCATCTTACGTTCACTCATCCCCGCTTCTATTAAAGCACGCTTGATATCAGCCGGAGCAACTGGAGAAAAATGCAATACATCATTCCACATGCATTTCAAACTAGGAATATAATTTTCCATTACATGCATACGGCCTTCGTATTTTGCAGCTTTCTTAATATATAAATCAGGATTAGTATCCTTCAGAGTATTTAATGGATACAAGGTGTCTCCTTCCATATCTTTCGGCACCATGTGATAAATATAATTCATAATTTATTTACGCTTATTTACAACTGCTTGATAATGTATACCCGGCTTTTTCGGCTTCCACGGCAGTGGCAAAATATACCCTATTTTCTTGCTTGATAGTTTTTCCACCAGAGCAACCAAGTGAATAGTATTTACTTCCCCTATTTGAGGCGAAGAAATAATTGTCGACAGGACGGGCGGGTTTTTGCACAGCTTTTGCTGGAGTTACTGCAGATATGGCACTGGCTCCTTGGCCACTAATTGCGGACTCAAGTATTGGAGGGGGTATTATTTTTATGCCAGCATTGGAGTCCTCCTTGGACAGCCGGCCTAGCTCAAAAGAGCCAAAACTGACCAAAATAACGATAATTATGATCAAAACGTTCTTTCCCCCATCGCTATCTAACCAACCCTTGATTTTCTCCATATAATTAGTTATACTAGCTCTACTTAGATTATATAAGGATTTTAGCATTAAATAGTAATAAAACAATATGGCACATAGGAAGGCCGGCGGTACCGCCAAAAACTTAAGAGACTCAAACCCAAAGTACCTAGGTACGAAGCTTGCTGACGGCCAAAAGGCTCAATCTGGCTCTATAATCGTACGTCAGCGTGGTACAGTCATCATGGCTGGAACAAACGTTGCAGTTGGTAAAGACCACACTCTATTTGCACTAAAGCCTGGAACTGTAAAGTTCGGCTCAAAGCGAAAAACATCTTTCCACGGAAAGACTATGGTAAAGAAAGTAGTGAACGTTATCTAAATAAATTTAAAAATAAAAGCCCCCTGCTTAAAAACAGAGGGGTTTTTATTTTTGTAGTTGCCAAGGTTTTTGAAACTTTAGAGAAATAGAATTTACACAATGGCGTAAATTTTTTGGCGTCATGCCCTCACCAGCAAACACATGTCCCAGGTGCGCTCCGCAACGAGTGCAAGTTATCTCGGTACGCATTCCATCGGCATCCAGAGTTCTGGTCACTGCACCCTTAATCTCATCATCAAAAGCTGGCCAGCCACAATTCGCATCAAATTTATCTTTAGAGCTGTAAAGTGGAGCATCACATCTCTTGCAGGTGTATATTCCCTCTCCATCAAAATGCTCATACTCACCAGAGAATCTCTTCTCGGTTCCTTTGTTCACTATTACCTCCTCTTCTTCAGGGGTCAACGGATTTAAGTGCATATTATTTTGTAGCTTCAATTACAAGCTTGAAAGAAGATTTTTTGTTGCCAATTTTTATCGGCACATCAAACTCCCCCACTTCTTTGATTGGCTTTTCTAGATCAATATATTCTTCGTTTATAGTCACTCGATTTTCTTTCTGCATTGCTTCCATAATTTCTTTTTTATGAATCGCAGAGAACAGGTGCCCTTTGTCGTTGGCCTTGGCTTTTATACTTACCACCTTGCTCTTGATTTCTTCCATACTCTTCATGAGCAGATCTTCTTGGACTTCCCTCTCTAGTACTATATCCTTCTGTCTTTTCTCTAGCGAAGCGAGTTCTTTTGGAGTCGCCACTACGGCCAGCTTTCTAGGCAATAGAAAGTTCATGGCATAGCCATCATTTATTTCTTTAACATCATATTTTCTTCCAACTCTAGGCACATCACTTAGGAATATAACTTTCATATTATTGTTTTGCGGTTTTAGGGACTATTGGTGTCCAGTTGGTTAATAATTGTACTGCTTTCTCTAGTTGTGGATCTTTGGCGTCATCCACATCTTTTTGAGTCAATTTTACTTCGTAGTCTGGGGTCAATCCTTTTTTAGAAATAGAAATTCCATTTGGGGTCAACCACTTGGCTACTGTGATTTTTACAATAGTATCAGCGGTAACATCTACTACTTCTTGGACTGAACCCTTGCCATAACTCTGAGTACCAACCAATTTTGCGCGCCCATGGTCTTGCATTGCGCCAGCCAAAATTTCTGAAGCAGAAGCCGAACCACCATCCATCAATATCACAAATTTTAATTTATCTGAAAATACATTGTAACCTCGACTTCGGAATACTTCTGGTTTTATATCAGTACCATAATCCTCCGTAACTACTGTCTTGCCACCTGGCAAGAACCAGCTAGCCATACTTATAGCTGAATCCAGATATCCTCCCGGATTTCCTCGCAAGTCTAACAATAGCTTGTCGGTCTTTGCCTCAGAAAACTTTTTCAAAGCATCTCGGAACAGGTTTGCAGAATTTGCAGAGAAGCTATAGAGCTTGATTACGAAAATTCCATCTGGGCGCATTTCAGTATCCAATGTCGGTACATTTATAGTATCGCGAATGATTTTTATTTCTCTTGGACCCTTTTCACCTTCGCGCAAGATAGTGAGTCTGACTGGTGTTCCCTTTTCACCTCGTATGAGCTTGATAGCTTCTTCAATGCTCATATCATTTGTGGTAGTATCGTCAATTTTCAAAACTTTATCGCCAGATTTCAATCCTGCTTTGTACGCAGGTGTATCTTTAAGTGGTGAGATGACAGTTAGCACTTTGTCCTTCACTCCCACCTCCATACCTATGCCACTAAAATTTCCAGCTATATCACTCTCAAACATCTTGGCCTCATCAGGGCTAAAGAAAACAGTGTAGGGGTCGTTCAGTGAGCCCACGAGCCCAGCTATGGCTCCATATACTCGCTCTTGATCAGTGGTTTCGCTGGCACCTGGATATTTTTCATTTATTAAATTCCAAACTTTCCAAAATGGAGAAAAATCTGCGGTGGTGCTGACTGCGGTTTCTTTGCCACTAATACCAGTCACCCTCTCGATTGGAGTACGATAATTTATTCCCAAGTAAATACCAAATACAAAAAATCCCACAGTTAATAGGACTGTACAAGCATTGCGATTTTTTCTTATAAATTCAATCATTTATATTTCAATTATATGTTTTCAGAAAAAGTATCAAAACTTTTTACTACGCCCTCGGACGCCTTGGATTCTCTATAAAGCAAATAACTGAAAATTGCTAGACCTAGTCCAGATACTGTAAAAAGAATATTTTTCCAAAAAAATGGAAAACCCAAGTAAGGCAAAACAGCCACCCAGACACCAAAAACTAATAATTTTCTTGCTCTAGTCATTAGGCAATTATACTCTATGCGAATATAAATGCGCAATATTGCAATTTTTGAGAATTATTGAGGTAATGATTCGAGAACCGTGGCGCTCAAACCACCCTCTGGAACCTCGGTTCCAGTACTGACAACACTTAGATTCATATAGGCCAGAAATATAATTATCATAACCAGAGCCATACCTCGGGCAAGAATCGCTGGATGACGTAGCTCGGATTTGATAAATAGCATAAGTAACAAAACTAAAATAACTGCCATACCTATGCCTCCGTAAATATAGTTTGAGTATTGTCTAGGAGAAGACAGTACTTTGTTTATGAATGATTTTATGAATGTCTGGGCCTTGGCCAAGCTACCCACTGCAACCTTGGCACCAGATGTGGATTCTTCGCCCAACACTTTGACAGCAACCGGTGCCTTGATTGGGATCGGAGTTGGGGCTGAGGTCGTTGTAGTTTTTGCAATTGTCTTTATTGTTGTCGGTTTGGTTTCATTTTGAACGATGCTTGGTTTTGATTCTGGGGTTGTTTCGGTAGTAGAAGTTGGAGTAGTAAAATTAATTGGCTTACCGAAAAGTTGCGCCACAAAAACAGTATTTCGTCCTTGGTACACACCATTGGCTACCCCGATACCTATCTCCGTATAATCTTTCTTTACGATGTTTGCGCGGTGCGTTGGTGAATTCATCCAAGCTTGAGCAACATCTTCAGATTCAAAGAAATTCACCGCGAGATTTTCACCAGCCATGCTATATCGGTACCCAACTTGCTCAAACCAATACCACGGAGTCTTCCCTTCTGGGCTGGTGTGGGCAAAGTATCCCAATGTCGCCATGTCTTGCGCTTTGAGTAGGGCTGCTTTGTCTAGAAGTGTATTTTCTGTCAGAGGTGGTGCGTCGTTTTGCGCTCTCTCTTCGTTTGTGATAGTTGTCAGTACCCCAGGTAGAACACTGGCCAAAAATTTAGTTTTATCAAAAACAAAAAATACTTGAATTAAAAATCCAAGCTGAACAACAATTATGATCAACAAAAATACAAATACAGATTCGTGTCTTAGAAAATGTGGCTTGTACTCATTCCCCTCGTGTGGGAAGAAATCTTTTTTAAGTAGTTTTAAAAATTTCCGCATGTATACTATACATTATACACCAATAATGATTAAAAGTCAATCTGGCTCACCTGCCCCAGAACTCTTTAATATTAACGTATATTTTAGCTTTCCACAACAAAAAAGCCCTCCACATGGAAGGGCTGTTTTTGTTTAAGCTTATTATATTAAGCTCGCTTAGGAACTTGAATTAAGTTCTTGCTCCAATTTATCAAGTCAGTAGGGATTGGAAGTATTTGCTCAGGACAGATAGTATTCTTTGCTTCTACTAGAGTAGTCTTGTAGAAGATACCTGTAGGAAGTGTTAGGTTCCAAGGTGTTAAGATTTTATCTTTATGCTTAAGTTGGAAAGCTCTGACACCGTCCTCTGTTTTTTGACCATACACTCCATCCACAGGGATGTTCAACTTCATGTAGCCATTTAGAAGATCCTTTTGCAAAATCTTAACTTGCTCAGCATCATTCTTGTAACCCTTTCTCATGTAAGTATTGATATCCCAGTTACATACTGTAGTTTCAGCACCAAGAACTTGTCCTGGTGAAGATCGTCTACTACTACCAGAAGAGCGTCCATTAGATCTTGTGGTGTCTACGCAATCTCCATTATCATCGTAGTGTTTTCCTTGTGGCATTTGGTCTTGAAAGCCATCAATGTTTGTACAAACATCAGTAACTTCTTCTGAAGATCCACCGTTGGTTTCATCATTATCAGTAGGTACGTAAGTTTCAATGTTTTCTGGATTGCCATCTGTGTGACAACCAGGATCATTTGCATCTACAAGTCCATCTTCATCATCAGTGTTATCAATTCCATCTGAACATTGATTTTGAGAGTAACAATTCTCACCATTTTGGGTGTATCCATCTGGCAGAGAAGATTGATTGCCTGGAAGGTTTGCACATACATCCACTATAACAACTTCATCCTGTGCACAGTAACCATCTCCAATAGAGTGGTATCCCTCTGGCATAGTAGATTGATTTCCTTCTATGTTTACACAAACATCAGTTGGTGGAGGAACTATTGGTAGACATATACCTGCACTTGCAAAGTAATTACCTTGTGGAAGTGAAGCTTGGTTGCCATCAATGTTTGTACAAACATCTACAGGTGGAGGTGGTAAATCACCACAGTCAGACTCCCAAGCTAGTTTAAATAGAACGCCGGCTGGGTTTTCTGCTGGGTTAGCGCTTTGTTCAGCACTTTCCCAATTTACTGCTGTGATTTCAAGTGTGTTCAATCCTGTTACTAAGAATGAACTTACGTTATATGTATCTTGAGTACCAAGTTGGAAATTGTTTTGATCAAATAGTACTGGTATTACATTTCCGTTTAATTTAATTGTGTAGTTATTATCAACAGCTATGTCTAGAGTTCCACTTGTTGGAGTTCCAGTAACTGTGAAAGTCTTTGTGAATACTTTTGTATTGTCTCCATCGTTGGTTGGAGATTCTACTGGATTGGTTGCCCAGATCCATGTAGCTCCTGGAATGTTTGCTGTCCATCCTGGGTGAATAAATGTTAACGCAACTGCATTACCATCTCCCACAGTAGCTGTAGTATCACTTACTACTGTTCCAGATGTAGCGTCACATTGATTTGGTCCAGATGTACAACTAACAACTGTCAATTCAGCTATCAAGTCATTGTAATCTTTATCACCTAGCCCAGATAGATCTTCAAATGCCAAGGCATATGTTCCAGTAACTGGTTCGTATACTGCAACGTGATCTTTTGAATCACCGTTTAGTCCGTATTTTGTAGCCCAAACTGTATCACCACTCTTTATGGCAAAGCCGATAGAAGTGTGGCCGGTAGTGTCTATCACCACGGCAGCTGGATCAATTGCAGGGTTTGTATTACCCGGTACTGTAAATAGAGAGACAAATGTAGATGTGTTGTTATCAAAGTAATAACCGAATTTGTTTGTATTACCAGCACTTGCGCCAAGTAATTTAGCATCTACTGTTACTGAAGTTGTTCCAACAGGAATATTCCAGGTTTGGATTCCTGTTTCAGAAGTTATTTTATTTAGTCCTCCGTAATTAGAATCTAGTACTGCTTGAACCTCAATTGGTTCACCAGAGTTGTTTATAACTGTTAGTTTGTCGCCGTCTTCTACTGTTACTGGAGCAAGACATGAATCCTCCTCTGTTGGTGTACCGGTATCTTCTAGAACATTAAAAGCAACGCAGTGGTATGTCTCTCCTGCAACTACGGGATCAATCCATTCCCAGTTATCGTAATTCAACACATCAGCATGACAGTAGAATTCAGCAGAATTCTTTGAAGCTACGCCATCTAGGTCTGAAGTTGCAGTGGAAAAAGGAATATAGTCATCATTTACTTGCTCCCGAAGCCAAATCTTAGCTCCGGCTGGTACTGTAGTAGAACCATCAAAGCCAGTCCAACCAGCACCTCCTGTGCCAGTAGTATTGTCTCCTGGGTTACCTACTCCATCCGCTGACCAAGCAAAATTCCACCCTTCTTTATGACAATCTTGTTCCTCATCTTCAGCCAATTCTGCAGCAAGAAATTCATCAGCAGTTGTGGGTGTTATATTTGCTCCATAATTACCCCAGTTCGGAAGTAGATCTTCGGTAGGACAAACAATTTTTGTTGCACTGATAGTAGCAGTTGTTACTTCTTGTGGAGGGGTTTGAGGAGCATTATCAACACACCATTGATCATTAAAATCGACTTGTACATCTGTTGGTCCAGCAAAATCATCATCATGACCTACGTGAGTATTCTCAGCATCGCCAATAATAGTTATCGCGTCCCAAGGACTCTCCTCGGAATCAGTCTTATGACAGACCTTTACGTCGGAAACAGGAGTTGCACTTATTTGTGAAGTAAATGTTCCCGCGACCAACACAACCATAGAAAACACAAACAAATACGATAGTAGCTTTTTCATAATAAACTCTAAAATTAACTTAATAAATGCGACGTTTATAATAATTAAAAAACTTTTATAAAAACTCTATTTGACACCTAAGCCTATCACAATACATGTGATTTGTCAATCAGTTCTGAATAGCCTGCGAATACAGTATTAAGCTTAAAAACACGTACTCCCTACCCTTTCAGATAATGAGACGTACTAGGAGCTAATTGCTTACAAAAAATCCTCTGTGTTTAGGCCTTCCCCTATTTTTGAGCCGAATAGTAGATTATTTATCTTGATAATATTTAAGAGTTGTGGTATTTTTTAAATAAGCAGCAGGCAGTAAACCATAAAATTTTATGGATGAATTTAACAAAATTCTGGATAAAGAATTATCCGCCAGCACTAATATTTCAATAATTAATATTATTGACCATTTAATTAGACATGCCTGTAAAATCCATGCCTCAGATATTCACATTGACCCTCAAGACAAAGGTGTACGTATTAGATTTCGCGTAGACGGTGTTCTAGAAGACATAAACCCCTTACCCAAAAACATCCACGGAGAAATAATTTCTAGAATCAAAGTGCTATCTGGACTCCGTACCGACGAACATCACGCCGCACAAGACGGACGCTTTCGCAGTATAATTTCTGAATCTGGAAGTGTGGACGTCCGTGTGTCCATAGCTCCCACCTATCATGGCGAAAATGCCGTACTTCGTTTACTTTCCGATAATGCTGAAAATTTTACCCTAGATACTCTCGGCTTCACTGGCACAGACCAGAAAAAAATTCTCCACGCCATCAAGAAACCTTCAGGAATGATCCTGGTCACTGGACCGACAGGCAGTGGTAAAACCACAACTCTATATACTCTAATCAAAATGTTAAATTCTAAAGAAATCTCAATCGTCACGATCGAAGATCCGATAGAATACGCAGTAAATAACATAGAACAAATCCAAGTGAACGCCCGCACTGGACTGACTTTTGCTAATGGATTGAGATCTATTTTACGACAAGATCCAAACGTAATCATGGTCGGAGAAATACGTGATGTGGAAACCGCCGGAATCGCTGTAAATACCGCACTCACTGGACACTTACTACTTTCAACCCTGCACACCAATGACGTGTCCACTACCCTGCCTCGACTACTAGATATGAAAATAGAACCCTTTCTAGTAGCATCTACCGTATCCATCGCGATTGGTCAGAGATTGGTACGAAAAATTTGCAACAATTGTAAAGAAAAAAAGACAGTCACAGATGAAGAATATAAAAGACTATGTGACACCATATCCGACAAAACTCTTCTAAAAAATAAAGAATACTTCCATGGTAGGGGTTGCGAGGTCTGTAATGCCACAGGATACAGAGGTAGAATTGTTATAGCTGAAATACTTGTCGCCGATGAAGACATGCAAAATGCCATCTTGCGCAAAGCTTCCGCCAAGGAAATAAAACAAATTGCAATCAAAAATGGCATGACCACCATGCTATTAGATGGATTTAAAAAAGCTGTGCTTGGGCTTACTACAATAGAAGAAGTGCTACGCGTCACTCATGAGTAATTTATATAAAAATTTCAACTTCTCGGTTAAGAAAAAAGCTGCTCTCGTAAAAACGAGGGCTTTAAAAATAAA